>CAXIDD010000023.1:0-17227 GCA_964021975.1 uncultured Saprospirales bacterium
GGGATAGAAAAGCACCGCCTAAATCAAACCAAAAAGTTACAGTTGAATTATCCCCCTTACCATCCATGGTGGCGTAGATGTCTACGGTGTTTCCACTTATGGCCTTCATCTCCGCATTGTCCACTAAAATTTCCTTTGTTTTCCGATCTTTTTTCGGGCCTTTTTTACCTTTTACATCTTTAAGGTAACTCATCAATACCTTTTCTGTTTCTTTAGTACTCAGGTTGGACACATCCACTGTAAAAGCTTCCTTGACGCCCATGCTCATTCCTTTTCTTACTTCATTGATGCCATTTCTTTGAGCACTTATTGTAATTACCATTAAAAGACTTAGTATAAGCAGAGAAAATTGTTTCATGATTATTTGTGTTTTATATTTATGACGAATTGATTTCAAAGAGTCACTATAACTTACGAAAAAAGGTACACTTTAACAATTCGTACATAATTAAGTATCTAGCCACTTTTTAAAACCAGGGACTCGATCTCTACTAATAACCACCATTTCTTTTTGGAACTTCAATCTTACTTTCAGGCGACTGTTGGTATAGGAAATAATATCTTCAATTCCTTCATGGCTGCTAATGTTGCTACGGCCTAAACGAAAATACTGTTGTGGGTTAAGCAGTTTTTCTAGCTCTTCCATATTTTGATTGATGCTAAATTTTTTACCATCTTGACGCATCAGCCAACAAATTTTATGTTCTGAAAAAAAGTAAATAATTTCTGTGGTAGGAATAGATAATAAATGACTACCGGATTTCACCACAAAGCGGGCTTTATAATCCTGTTTAACCATTTGAGAAATTTGCTGCAATAATTGAGCAGATAGGATGGTTTTTTCCGGCTTCGCACCTGACAATCGATTTAGTTTTTGCATTCCTCTGGACAAGGCCTCTAAATCAATAGGCTTTAAGAGGTAATCAATACTATTCAATTCAAAGGCTTTTAAGGCATATTGATCATAAGCTGTGGTGAAAATAATCGGACAATCTACGCTGATTTTTTTGAATATTTCAAAGCTTAAACCATCAGTCAATTGAATATCACAAAAGATTAGATCTGGCTGTGAATTATTTTGTAGCCAGACTACACTTTCCTCAATGGATTGCAAACAAGTATCTACCTCAATACTAGGATCATACTTATTAATGAGGTCCTGAAGACCGGTCGCTGCCCAAGGTTCATCTTCAATAATGATTACAGATAAGGACATTAAGTAAGTGTTTTTAACAAGGGAAGAGATACCCGAAATAAAGTATCCGTTTCAATGATGTCTACCTTTTGATCAGATAGATAAGCATATCTGGATTGAATATTTTTCAGGCCTAAATTTGAGGAGGCAATCTTTTCATTTTTCCTATTTAAGCTATTTTCTACAATAACAGCCTCTCCTTCTTGAAAAATAGCAATCTGTATCGGTTTGTTTAGGGTGAAGGCATTGTGTTTGATGGCATTTTCAACCAACATTTGTAAGGAAAGCGGTATGATCCATTGTTCAGCATTCACTTTTAAGTCCATGTTACAAATAACAGATTGCCCAAATCGAGTACGGATTAAAAAAAGGTAGGCATTCAGTGCAGTTATCTCTTCGGAAAGTAAGACAACCTCTTTTTCTCGAGAGTCTAAAACATAACGATAAACATCCGAGAGTTTTTTGATAAATTTAGCAGCCCCATCTGGATCTTTATGGACCATTGAATACAAAACATTCAAACTATTGAATAGGAAGTGTGGATTAACCTGATTCTTAAGAATTTCATATTGAGACTCTAAGTTTTCTTGTTTCAGCTGCTCTGCCTCTAACAATGAAGTGCGATATTGAAAGAAAAATTGTCTGCCGTGCATAAATGTGCTGATAAAAAAAGTAAAGACCAATACGACCCCATAATAGCCCCAATCCCATCTTTTAAAAACATCCGAAAACGGGATTTTGCAGCATAACCAACCGTATACCGTTTGGGCTAAGATGGCTACCATTAAGGTGATTCCAAAGGTGAGCAGAATAGAGATCAATAAACGTTTTAAAGGTTGCTCTAGCCAGGGTATTCGTATAGCATTTACCAAAAAACCATTGCCAAACCAAAGTCCTAATGTCAAAATACCTGTAAACGCATATTCCTCTGGAAGTTGGCTTAGAATAAAGCGTCCATTCCCCGTATAATGGGTTAGCAAGGTGATTAAAATAGATATTATAATCACCATTACTAATTGGCGGCTAATTTCTTCTCTATAAATGCTTTGACTCATAATTAGTATTCAAATAGCTTCTAAGTGTTTATTCTTAGGGATATCGAAATATACACAAGTAATCCTAATTATTGGTAATCACTGCTACTTGTGCTCTTGCTTTCTCCAATAATTCTTGATTGCTATCTTGCCCCCAGTTAGGGTTAATGCTAGAAGTTGCTGGATGTGCTTCAAAAACAGTAGCCGCTTTTTCTAATAATGGTAAAGCATTTTGCACACCACCACCCCAAAATTCGGGCGAGAACATAATCATTTGTCCTTTTAAGTAATACGCTCTAGGATTATTAGGATCCTTAGCAATAGCCTCTTCTAAAGCACCAAAAACCATTCCACTGTAAGTTGCGCCTTTAGTCATAGGATCTTCCCAAATATGACCAGTAAAGATGAATGATTGCAAGGCCATTATTTCAGAATTCGCCTCACCGGCCCTTTCTTTTGCAAGATCTAAGGCAGTCTGTGCTTGTCCGATGTGATAATTACAGGTTTTAAAATCTTGTTTACGCATGACGGTAGCTGCTGCCATCATTTCATTATAAGCCTGGTAATACGCTGGAAGCCATTGATCACTTTCCGCTTCGGAGATTTTATTAAAATGAGCCGCAATGTTTTTATAAGCTAAAAAAGTAGAAGCTGTATCCTGTTTTGAAATACCCAACTCCATTTGTTTTTGGTAATCACTAGACTGAGCAAAAGAAAGATTTAAAAACAAGATGCATACGATAGATAATAAGGACTTTTTCATAATGTCTATTTTTATTTTATTAAATAATTTTTTTAAAAAGAATGAACGACCTCTTGAAATACTGCCTTCATTATTTCAAAGGCTTCGAAGTTACAGCAGTCAACTACCCAGATCATAAAGGGAAACCGTTGCCTGCGGATCATTTTTATGGGTTGAATAAGAACTTTTATAATCAGTTGCTCTCTTTGACTTAAAAAAATCGGATTTTTTGTAAGTAGCTTTAAAAGCATCATTAAACCGAGCGTGTATAAAAAGAACCTTTTCATTTGTTGTTGTTTGATGTCTACAAATAGCGGGAATTCTGGTAGCGGGACAAAAAAGCTGAACCGAAGTGTAGGATTTTAGGACTGAATCTACAGATTGCCCTACCGAATTTTTAGCCCCTTACTAAGAATGCTACTTTTGTCTTCAAGAAACACTAGTCTATTAGAGAAGAATAATTAAATTTGGCCCCTGCAAGACCCAACAAATATGTTACAGCGTTTTTTTTTAAAGGAACAAAACATGATGATCGCCATTGCCCTCAATGCGGCGATTATCTTTATGATGTATTTCCCTGACTTCCGAAATAACTTTACTCTGGAAGTTATCGACCAGTTTTTTATTGGTCTTTTTGTGTTGGAAGCCATCATTAAAATTCGGGCCATGGGCCGTGAAAAATATTTCAGTATTGGCTGGAATAAATTTGATTTCATTATCGTGGTACTGAGTTTACCTACCTTATTGACGCACCTGGTTACGATTCCTGATACCTCTTTGTTTTTGATCCTTCGTTTATTTAGATTGACCAGGCTGGTCCGGTTTGTACGATTTATTCCTAATCTCACACAAATACTAAGTGGTTTAGGCCGCGCTTTAAAAGCTTCCGTATTTGTTTTGATGACCCTTCTCTTTCTAAATTTTTTGTTGGCCATTGTCACTTGTCATTTTTTTGCAGAGGTGGCCCCCGAAAAGTTTGGTGATCCCATTATTTCGGCGTATCATATCTTTCAGTTGTTTACGATTGAAGGTTGGAATGAAATCCCTGAAGAGATTGTCCCGGCACTGAATCACCGTTGGTTGGTCTGGGCTACCCGGTTTTATTTTGGGGTAATTGTTTTGATTGGAGGTATTTTTGGTATGTCTTTGGCCAATGCGGTCTTTGTAGATGAGATGACCATTGACAATAATGCGGTCTTGGAAACCAAAATAGATAGTTTACAAAATCAAATTTCTGAGCTCAAATCTTTAATTCAAGAACAACAACAGAACAATTCTTAGCGGATATCACTTAATTCTACGAACGCGTGATGCTTTTTAGTACAATCAATCCATTGATCAGTCCTACTTAGCACTCCATAAATAATGTGTATTGAACTTTATCATCTACGATCTTGAAGCCACCTGTTGGGAAGGAAGTCCTCCTTCCAAAGTGCAAGAAACTATAGAAATAGGTGCTGTAAAACTGAATGGTTACGGAGAAGTACAAGGTACTTACGAACGCTTCATTCGCCCCATCCTTAACCCTTACTTATCTGCTTTTTGTCAGGAATTAACTACTATCGAACAACCCCAAATCAATCGTTCCCGAGGTTTTGTGGAAGTGATTGAAGATTTTCAGGATTGGGTAGAGATATTTGATGAGGATTATATGCTATGTTCTTGGGGTGGCTTTGATAAAAAAATGTTGATCCAGGATTGTGAACTACATGACGTTGATCCAGATTGGATTTATGATCACCACATCAATTTGAAAAAACAATACAAGAGCTTTAAACGTTTAAATCGCCCCTGGGGCCTCAAAAAAGCGGTCCAAAAAGAAGGATTTGAATTCACTGGAATCCACCATCGAGGTATTTCGGATGCAGAGAATCTAGCAAAGATTTTTATTAAGCATTTAGATATGTGGGTTTATTAGTTTATTTGTAGTACTGATAATTTAAGTCCATTTTTCCTACCTACACCTCAGCCCTAAAGAAAGCCTAGCGCACATCCTGTAGCACAGGGGGTTCAGGCTTAGGCTTGAAGCCCAGTTTGGTGATTTATCAATTTCCGCTTGTAGCAATACTTATTTGACATTTGTATTATCTAAAATTCAAGCTTCTTGTATATATTCCATCCCGTAAGGAATCCTGTGAAACACCCGTAATGGTTAAGTCTTTTCGTACTGCCTTAGAGCGTGAACTAAATAATCCTGCTCCTTCTGATAAATTGGTATACCTTGGGATTACTTGGGCGCTGGTAAGACCTAAATTAGCCTCCGAAATAGTTAATAAATCGACCATTTCCTGTCCTCCGGCAGCAATTGCTACATCAAAACCTTCAAGCCGGCGTTGGATCCCATTCTCTTGATCTAAGCTTGATCCAATAAATCGGTAAAATTCTTCTCCCAGGATCCCTACACTTACACGCCCTTCTTCCGAAACGCTCCTTAAATCATCAGTTAATATCCATTCTAGCATTTTAGTTTCTTCCCGACCATTACCTTGTTCATGGATATAAATCAATAAACGAACATCAAATATTTGAGCTGCCTCACCGACATTAAACACAAAATTAATGTTGCGATCATAAGCCATATTTACTGGACTAGGAGGATTTGATTCCCGAATAAAAATATCATCTAACATTTGCGTTTCGGCGGTCACGATAGGTAGATTATTGCCTCGGTTGATGTTCAAGCGAATAACTTCTCCTGCCAATAAGTTAATATCGGTCGCATTTATTTTATACAAGTAATTAGGTTGGGTAGCAAAAGGGCCTTCTACTCGAGCATAACCTTCCTGGTTACCATCGACTCTGGTTAAGGCAAAAGTTCTACCAGAAATCACTTTTTCTAAGCTTACTTCCAAGGTTTCTTCATAATATAAGCTATCCGCGATTTGGGCCAATGCACGGGCATCCCCACCAGGTTCTTGAAAGGCTTTCTCTATCCGAATATAATGAGCGGTATCTTGTAAAGAAAGAAAACCATAAACAATGGGAATATCCTCCCAGGGTGCTTCTAACGTGAAATCAGTAGAGCAGGAAAAGCAGGTCAATAGAAGGAAGAATAAAAAGAGTCTCTGCATATTATTTACTAAGCTTTGTAAAAGTAGTTTAATGCTTGTTTGCCAAAAGTAATTGTTTTATTATTTAAATGACACCTCTCTTTATATAAAGTGCGCTTTGAGCTAATGGACTACAAAAAATAGCTTCTTATTCATATTACAGGAATTCTTTATCTTGCGACCATGATCTCATCAATTTAGAATTGATGAAATGAATAGTTGTTGAATTTAAGATATACTTGATAAAAACTATGTCGGTACACAAGAAAGAAGTTAAGCGAATCACTACCCACGTATTGCAGGCCATGAAAAGGCAAGAGGAAAAAATTGCCATGCTCACCGCCTATGATTTTTCCATGGCCAGAATAGTAGATGCTGCAGGAATTGATGTAATCCTAGTTGGAGATTCTGCCTCGAACGTGATGGCAGGACATCAAACCACCCTTCCCATTACCTTAGATCAGATGATTTACCACGCCTCTTCCGTCGTGCGGGCAGTAAAAAGAGCATTGGTAGTGGTAGATTTACCCTTTGGATCGTATCAGGGTAATTCCAGGCTAGCTTTAGAGTCTGCTATTCGGATTATGAAGGAATCAGGTGCCCACGCCGTAAAAATGGAAGGTGGCATTGAAATTACAGAATCCGTCAAAAGAATCTTATCCGCTGGGATTCCAGTAATGGGCCATTTAGGCTTAATTCCTCAATCTATTTACAAGTTTGGCACCTATACGGTACGCGCAAAAGAGACTGAGGAAGCCAATAAACTTATCGAAGATGCTCAACTTCTACAGGATTTGGGCTGTTTTAGTATTGTTTTGGAAAAAATACCCGCCAAACTAGCCACTCAGGTTTCTGAGGCTTTAACAATTCCAACCATTGGGATTGGCGCAGGTGGAGGCTGTGATGGCCAAGTTTTGGTGATCCATGACCTTTTGGGTATTACCAAAGACTTTAGCCCCAGATTTTTGAGAAGATATTTGAATTTGTTTGAAACCATTCAAGGAGCTATTGGATCTTACGTCGAAGATGTGAAATCCAGAGACTTCCCGAATGAAAAAGAGCAGTATTAAAATTATTCTAAATGATCAAACGTTCTCGAGTTGTACCACTTATTTTCCTTTGCACCCTATTGTTTATTTTTTTAGTCTACTTAAAAAACAATTTGGGCCAGCCTGCTATGGAAGAAATTCCAGCCGATGCACAATTTGTCTATATTCCAACCAATAGCAACTTTGAAGAAGTTTTAAAGATCTTAGAAGCTCAAGATCTGGTTCAAAATGAAAATAAATTTAAAAGTATTGCTCAAAAACTCGGTTATATTAAAAACCCAATGCGGTCTGGAAGGTATATGATCGAACCAGGAATGAAAGCGGAGGATATCATCAAACATTTAAAGGGCGGTAGTCAAGCTCCCGTTAATGTAGTCTTGAATAATGAACGTCTGCTAGAGGATGTAGCTGCAAAAGTTTCCAGATTTTTGGAACCTGACTCCTTAGCATTAATTTCGCTTTTTCATGATGATTTGTACTTGGCAGATTTAGGATATACTCGCGAAGATTTAATGTCGCTCTTTATTCAAAATACTTATCAGTTGTATTGGAATACCAATCCAAAAGATTTTGTAGATCGCATGATCAAAGAGCACGAAAAGTTTTGGAAAAAACAACAACGCAAGCAAAAGGCAGAAGACCTTGGTTTAAGTCAAAAGGAGGTTTATACCTTAGCTTCTATTGTAGAAAAAGAGACCTTGAAGGATGATGAAAAACAAACTATGGCCGGGGTTTATTTCAATCGCCTGGAAGAAAATATGCTTTTGCAAGCAGACCCTACTGCTGTTTTTGCTACCCGCGACTTTAGCACTAAACGCGTTTTGAATTACCATACTCGCTATGACTCTCCTTTCAACACTTACAAATATAAAGGTCTACCTCCTGGACCAATTACGATGACCTCCATTTCTAGTATCGATGCGGTGCTTAATCTAGAGCAACATGATTACCTCTTTTTCTGTGCAAAAGGAGATGGTAGTGGCTATCACAACTTTGCAAAGTCTTTACGCCAACATAATAAAAACGCGGAAATTTACCGCGAAAATTTAAAGAAACGTGGTTTAAGGTAATACTTAAACAATCTCAATCAAAGTAACGCCATCTCCACCTCGCTCGGGTGCTGGGTGACGGACATCCATCGTAACATTGTATTCGCGGAGTTTCTTCTTAACCGCTTTACGCAAAACTCCCGTTCCTTTACCGTGGACAATTTCCAGATTACTGGCATTGGTGATCAGGGCCTGGTCAACAAACTCTTCGACTACTTGCATAGCTTCATCAAAACGCATACCGCGAATGTCAATTTTAGATTGAAAATTAGCCGTTTGAGTAATGCCTCTTGTGTGGACACTTTTAGTAGGCTTGAGTTCTAATGGTTCATCTGCTAATTGTAGATCTTCAAGGTTGATTTTCATCCGCATGATGCCCATTTGGATCATCGCGGCGTTTTTATCAATAGATTCTACTTCTCCGGTAGACCCTCCTGTTTTAAGCTTGACAAAATCACCAACTCTGATGGGTCGTTGCTTTTTGCCTTTCCTTGGTTTGTAATAAATCTCCTTGCGTAGTTCTTGCACATTTTCGGCCACTTCCACTCGCTTCTCCCTTACTTCTTGGGCTTTCTGCTTAGCTTTCTCAAGGTTCTTTTCTTCTTTAATTTCTCGAATGACCTGTTCGAACTCTCGGTTGAATTTGCTGATTTCCTGCAACTCCGTTTCTTTGGATTCCATCTTCATTCGCTTCCGACGGTATTCCAAATCTTTGTGCAAGTTTTCGTAAGTTTTGATCAATCGTTCCAGCTTGATTTCTTTGTCTCGCATGGTTACCAATTGCTCTTCCACCTCTTGCTTTTCGCGCTGTAATTCTACCAATAACTGATCAACTGCCTTGGCGTTTTGTCCAGTACGATGCTTGGCATATTTCAAAATTTGCTTGGGTAGACCACTCTTTTGAGCAATTTCATAAGCATAGGAAGAACCCGGCTTTCCTACTTTTAATTCATAGGTTGGAGATAAATTATCTTGATCAAAATTCATTGATCCATTGACAATACCTTTGGTTTTAAAAGCAAATATCTTTAGGTTCGAATAGTGGGTCGTAATCACTCCAAACACTTTTCTGAAATTCAATTCCCGAAGAATAGATTCTGCAATCGCACCTCCAATAGCGGGGTCTGTCCCGGAACCAAACTCATCAATTAAAACCAAGGTTTTTGGAGAAGCGGTTTCTAAGAAAACCCGCATATTTTGTAGGTGTGAGCTATAGGTACTCAGATCATCCTCCAATGATTGTTGATCTCCAATATCCGCAAAAAAGTCCTCAAAGATTCCTACTTCAGATTCTGGGTCCATTGGTACCAAAAAGCCAGACTGGATCATGAGTTGGATTAAGCCGACAGATTTTAAGGTAATCGACTTTCCACCAGCATTCGGACCACTGAGCATCAAGATGCGGTTCGGCTTAGTGAGGTCTAAAGTAAAAGGAATCGTTTTTTTCCCGTACTGCATATTTTTTAAAAGCAATAAAGGATGAAACCCTTTGATCATTCTAAAGATAGGTTGATCCTGCGTTTTTGGTTGAAAACCCTTCATTCGTACTGCTAACCTGGCTTTCGCTTGAATGACATCAAACTTGATTAACAAGCTTTGGTAAATACGCATCAGTGGAACATAGGGTCGTAATAAGGCACTTAACTCCTTTAAAATGCGATAGATCTCTCGCTTTTCAGCTTGCTGCAGATCAAAGATATCATTGTTGATATTGATTACCTGTTCTGGTTCGATAAAAGTGGTCTTCCCAGAAGTTGATTCATCGTGGATAATACCTCGCACCTGACGTTTGTGTTCGGCGGGTACACTTAAGACACGGCGGCCATTCCGAAAACTTTCGATGTTATCCGAAAGCATTCCTTTGGTTTTATAATTGGAAATAATCCCTCGAAAAACTTTATCCAATTCTCGTTGCTTACTTCCGACGGCCCTACGTATACGGGAAAGTTCGGGTGAAGCATCTGGGCGAATCTTTCCTTCCTCATCAATGACTTTTTCAATTTCCTTACTCAAACTTTCATCAAAAGTAACCGAGCGGATAATCTGATATAGATTAGGATATAGTTCTCTCCTTTCGGAGGTGAAAAATTTGAAAATATCTCTGGTAAACAGTAAGATTGTATTGATACGTTGCAAACCTTCTTCAGCTAAAACATAGCCGATGATTTCCAACATATCCAGCTCTTCGCTAATTTCAAAGTAGGTGGTACTTGGGAAACGATCGTTTTCTGTCATTGTCAGCTTCATCTCCTCTACCTGCGAAAGGGCAGTTCTGATGCGACGCAGATCGTTATCTGGTTTTATCTCTTTAACGGCTGCAGCACCTAGCTCACCTAGGCATTCTTTAACCGTTAACTCAATTATTTTATCAAACTCTAATTTTTCAAAAAGATCTTTCGGTTCAAATTTCATCGTTCTCCAGTGTTCGTCTTCACTTACTTGTCCATCAAGCTTCCGTAAAAATACAGCTATTTCTAAAGCTGTAAAAGAATTGTACTTGATTACAAACAAACAAGTAGCAAATGAGTTCCAACAATTCAGATTTTCTTACTTTTGATGTTTTAAGTGACACTTCGGCGAATAAATTCGCCGCTACACATTTATATGTTTTTTTAATCATAAGCTAACAACAGTGGCAGGTAATTCATTTGGGAAAATATTTCGTATTACGACTTTTGGAGAATCACATGGCAAAGGTATTGGCCTTATTATTGACGGCTGTCCTGCCGGTATAAAGATCGATGAGGATTTCATTCAGAGTGAGCTGGATCGTCGTAAACCTGGGCAATCCAAAATTGTCACTCAGCGTAAAGAAAGTGATACTGTACAGATTTTAAGTGGGGTTTTCGAAGGCTATAGCACTGGGACTCCGATTGGGATGGTCATCTACAATGCAGACGCTCGGTCAAAGGATTATAGCCATATTATGGATGAATTTCGGCCCTCACATGCTGATTATACCTACCATGAAAAATATGGTCAACGAGACTATCGCGGTGGTGGTCGTTCCTCCGCGCGGGAAACTGCGAGTCGTGTAGCGGCCGGAGCTATTGCTAAACTCCTGCTTAAAAGTAAAGGTATTGAGGTGCAAGCTTATGTAAGTCAGGTTGGTCATTTGGCCTTAGGAAAACCCTACCAGGAACTAGATTTGAGTCTTACCGAAGAGAATATAGTCCGTTGTCCTGATCCTGTTTTAGCAGAAAAAATGATTGACTTCATCAAAGAGGTACGCAAGGATGGAGATACGATTGGTGGTGTTGTAAATGCAGTCATCACTGGTTGTCCAGTTGGTATCGGAGAACCTGCTTTTGAAAAACTACATGCCAAACTAGCACAAGCTATGTTGAGCATCAATGCTTGTAAAGGTTTTGAATATGGTTCTGGATTTGAAGGAGTGACCATGCGTGGCTCAGATCATAATGATGTCTTTTACAAAGAAAATGATCAAATCAAAACGAAAACCAATTATTCTGGTGGTGTCCAAGGTGGTATCAGTAATGGAATGGATATTTATTTCCGAACGGCTTTCAAACCTGTAGCAACTATTGTCTCTGAGCAAGAATCCGTAGATACTGCCGGAGCATCCGCAAAAGTAGTTGGAAAAGGTAGACATGATCCTTGTGTGGTTCCTCGTGCTGTACCAATTGTTGAGGCAATGGCGGCCTTGGTACTGGTAGATCAAATATTAGAACAGCGAGCAGCGCAGTGGTAAGTAGACTACCTAACGATTCTTTTGGGCTTTGAAGGAACGTAAGAACTCTCCAAAGGAATTAAATTCTTTACGATAACTTAATCCGGCTCCGATTTCTAACTTACGGCCTCCGATATCAGGTGCAGATCGCTGATAGACCCGCATGGTTAAGGTTCGATCCTCATTGATTATTGCTTCAACAATGAGGTCATTCCCTACAAATGCGGTATTCATATTTGAAGTTGCTTGGGTACTACCATCCAAATCAACATTACCACCAATTTTGACGGAGAACCGATCGTTGAAGAAATTTTGCTTGAGACTTACTTGAAGTTCATTCCCTCGATTGACATTTTGTTCTGCGCCCAGATCTACATTTTGGTATTGACTTAGGGCAATATCAAAGTCTACACTCGAAAGAGTCTTCCCCTCTCCTATTACCTCGGATAATAACTCCGTTAATAATAAAGAAAGTTGATTGGAAAGGAATTCACCAACGGTATTGTAGATTATTTCAGTTCCCTGTAGATTGAAGTCTGCTGGTAGGAATTGTCCCGCTATAATGAGCCCAAAAACCTGTTTATTTAATTCATTTTGATCCATCTGCAGCAAGCGCAACTTACTATCTGTATACGTTTCAAGCTGTCCTCTTAATATTGGGAAAGCGATGTCAAAATCAATATTTGGTTTTAATAATTCTCCGGTGAGTCCCATTGATAGGTTTACATTAGTGACCTCACTAGCTTGATTCTTAAGATCAGCTGAAGCTCCTAAGAGATATTCTTGAATAAAATTAGCAACAGAGGTATTTACCTGATTGTATTCGGCTACGATATCAATTTCCGCAGCGAAGGGATCACCCGTCCAGGAGATGGTTCCGCCTCTCTGGATGGTAAATTTCTTATTCACTAAATTGTAGAGCGTAAATAAATAGTCGCCGCTATCAATGGTATAATCTCCAAACATTTTAAAGTTGCCGTCCCTAGGGACCGCAATACTTAAGGCACCATAGCCTCTACCTTCAATAATATCTCCAGCCTGTTCATTGAAAATGATTTGCATAATGGCGGAGTTGTTGATATTCAAGTCCATATCTAAACTAACGCCCTTTAAATCATAGGCTAAACTATCTTGTCTTCTCCGTTCGGCTTCTTCATCTTCCTTAGACTTATCTACAAAACGGATAAACCCAAACTCGGAGGCTTGTTTTTCCGAACTAACTGGAATTGCAATATTTGTTCCTTGAGCTACCGTGGCATTAACGTAAATATTGGGTTGCCGGAAGGTACCTAAAAACTGAATATCTATTTCACCGATTCCTTGTCCATAGAATAGGTTATTGTCTCCTTTTACCGTATTCAAGCCTTGGAATCTAGGCGCATAAAGACGCGCACCAAATCCAAAGTCTTTCAAATGATTGTGCCGGATTCCTCCTTCGATGGTACCTGGGTTTCCAAACATATCGTATAAAATGGTACCTGAAGCATCAAAAGAGTAATCATCTACGAGGATTTCTTCTTCGCCAAAAGTGTAACGGGTCTTTAAATAATTTAGGGTAATTCCTCCAGGACTTAAACTGACACCACCATACACTTTTGGGAGCTCAGGTTGGCCAGAAAAGCGGAGTTTTGCATCAAACCCACCGACCACGTCTGAAATGGTTCCACCAATGAAATACTCCGCCATGGTCAAAGGAAAAGAGTTGATACTCAAGTTGGCATCAAAATAGCCTTGTTGCTCATCTGGTCTTGGTCCAACTTCACTTACATTATAGAAGGCATCCAATAAGAGTTGTGAAGTATCTTTGGTCAAAGAGACAAAAGCTAAGATTGGTTGTTTGGCATCATCCATTTGAGCAACTATATCTAAGCTTCCCCAATCATCTTCATTGATTAATAAGGAATCTGCATTCAATTTCATGCGGATATCTGTCAATTTGGTAATATCCCGAGTTTGTAAAAACACATTAAAGTCTCCATCAAATTGTAGTGGCTCATAGTTGATTTGGCGGTTGAGGCCATTAAAATCAAGATTAACGATACTGAGCATTAAACCGCGTTTATCAAAGCTTTCTAAGGAAGCCGTCCGATTAGGTTGCATCGCTGTGAAATTTTCCACCAGAATGGAATCATAACTGAATAGGATTTCATTATTGGCATTGATGTTCCACAGTTCGTCCAGAATAATCAATTCTGAATCTTCCATTTGCAGCAAAGTACGATTACTGTCTAGGGCGGTTAGATTAGCGTCAAAATAAAGTCTATTGATCGCTGCTTTTTCATTTTTATTATCATAAGTCAAGCCAAAAAAGACCGTATCTTGGTTGAAGGTACTTAATAAGGTGAGTGGTGCTGATTTGATTTTATCCCCTGGCGAAAAACCATCTGCGTGTAAATTAAGATCGCCTTCATCTTTTTCCATTTCAAGGAAAGCATCCAAAGCTTGAATTTTCATCTTGCCAATCTGCCATTCAGGAATTTTAACTCTGGTAGCAATCAGAGAATCCAAGTTACTGAACTCTCCACTAATGGTTGCATTTTTCAAGTCGCCAAACGATTCTACAAAAAGAGTTTGTACGCCTTTTGTGTCTTTAATATTTACGGAATACCTAAATTCATGAGGCGTATTGGTCGTGTCTGTAGAATTGACCCCAAGTTGATGTGCAAAAAGCGGAAATTCATCTTGAATATAGCGCGCAAAGTAAGAAGGTACTTTATCTATACTAAATACCCCGTTGATTTCTGCATCTAAAATATCAGACTGGACACGTAATTCTTTCGTCCCGAAATCAAATAGGTTCGAATTAACATCCACTCGATCAATGTGTACTTCGCGGCCTTCTTTAATTATATTTATATCTTTTAAATTAATTGTTCCAGCTAAATCTTCTATTGTTTTATTGCGTAAATTTAAATTGACAAGACCCGTAATTTCGAAGGGGTTTTCGGAAAAATTTAAAGCTTCTAAATCCAATTTTTTAATATCAGCAGAAAAATCAAAGACAGGTGTTTCGCCAGCCAAGTCGATCTCCCCCTGAAATCCGAAGTCAATATTGTCGTCCTTAATGACGAATACTCCATCAAACTGTTGAGCCCTCAAACCTCCGGTAATGGCTGCATTTTCATAATTATAGTCCCTATAAACGAAGGTACTGATATTGGCAGAGAAATTGGCAAAAGCATTAGGCCCGGAAAGTCCAACCCCGTCTTCTACGGTCGAGGTGATACTGACCAAACCATAATCTGAATTCCCCGTCCAAGTTCCCAGGTTGAAATTATTTAAATCTATTTTACCGCTATAACTTGTATTAGTAGGGCCTCCCGCTAAATTCTTTAGCTGAATATCTAAATCCGCATCTCCAATATCTGTAACCAGTGCTCCATCCGTAACAATATCCGAGCCTAGGATAACAACAGAGCCTTTAAAATCTAATTGTCCTAATCGATTAAAATTAGATGGGAGTTGTAAATTAGGAAGCCAGCGGCGCAAGGTAGGCACATTGGTGTTGAGCCTTTGAAAGCGAATATCCAAATAATTTTCGCCGGGAATGGCTAAATTTCTAGAATCGAAGCGGCCTTCAAAAATACTTCCATCGGCCAATAAAAACCTTAGGTTTCGGCCATCCAGGTTATTTACAGTACCTCGAAGGCGACCATCTACAATCACGGTCTGGTCTCGATTTCGTTGGAAGAATCTATTTTCATTTAATTTGGGAGCGAAAGTAATAATATCTCTTAAGGCTACTTGAGATTGTTTTATTTTAGCATCAATGATGACATTATCTGGGAAATAGATAAAATCTTCATAAGTCTGATACCGCAACTGCAAGGTATCCCCTAAAACCGTATTTGGCGTCTGGAATTTCATATCATTAATGGAGACCCCTTGGCTATGAACGATCACCTCACTCGCCGACCAATCATTTAAGTAAAACCCACTAGAATCTCTTAAACTAAAACATTCGACTTGACTTGAGAAAGTATCTCTTTGAAATTCAAAATTCTTAAAATCCATTCGAATACCCTGAACCGCCATGTGTTTATAATCCAGGATACTATCGGGTGTCAGTTTTATGGGCGCTTTTCGATAATTATGGAAATTGAAAATACCGTCATCAATTAATATTTTTTCTGCTTTCACCTTGAGTTGACTGGTATCTTTTAGGCCACCTGGCAAAAGCAATAAACTATCCCATAGCACGGTTCGTTTGTAGTCATCAATTTCTACGATTGGATGCACTAGTTTGATAGATTCAAAATTAAACATGCTGGTGGCCAGGTCTACATCAGATACTTTAATGACCGCACTTTGCAATTCTAAAGTGAGGTTTTGATTTTTTAAAGAATCCAATTTTACCAAACGTATTTTACCAGTACGGATACGGTCTAATTCTATGTTGATTAGCTGATTTTTCTTCTTTTCTTTTTTTTCTTCCTTTCGAAGTTTGGCCAGTAACAAATTGACATTGGTGGCAAATTCCGTCGAATCTCTACGAATGTAGATTTCAGAATCCTCCAAACGAAGTCGATGAACGATTAAACCATCTCTAATAATTTCAAGTGGAGACAAGCTGATTGAGGCCTGTAAACCATTGGAATACAATAAGGTGTCCCCTTCTAAATCTTCTACATAAACCCCTTCTAGCATTAATTGATTAAAAAAACCTAAGCGGAAATAGTCAATTTTCACTTGAGTATTCAATTGATTGGACAAAGAATTGGTAATCTGCCTGACGGTCCAGGTTTGTACGGAGGGGACTTGAAAAAGAAAAAACAATGGAAAAGGTAAAAGAAACAGGATGAACAAAACGCGCAATAAGCGACGTACAAAACGCCTTTCATTGGAATTGGATTCCAAGTCTGGTGATGCTGGATTTATTTGTTCATTTTCTGGTTCGACTTCCATATTCAAATCAACAAGCTAGACTTGGAAAAGTGTAGTTGTATATATGTTTTTAACTTAGATTTAATTAAGGAGCTATTTGGATTTAACACTTCGAATAGCTTCTTAGATTAGCGATTCATTTGAGAGAATCCAATTTCATAAACTAGTTGCTGCGATTGCAACTCTGCGGCTAGACTTCGAATCCTTTCCTGAGCTCGCTGCGGAGATACAAAAAAATTATCATAAAACACTAAGTAAAAAGGACGGTCCTGAAAAAAACATTCCGCCCAAGCTACATTAACCGGGATATCTGCTTCTCGAAGGGTAATGGCATTCTTTTTGGCTTCGTCTAACTTATAATAACTAGTGAAGAAAATGATATATCGTCCTTCACTAAATTGAGTGTATTCATTACAGGGCACATCCTTAAATACGCCTCCCGCAAAAGTAGAAACAATACTTTGATCCGGTTCAGCTAGTGTTATGGGTTCTTTTGGAGCATCTAATTCTTCAGGACTTAAAGCAACAGGATA
>CAXIDD010000024.1:0-16913 GCA_964021975.1 uncultured Saprospirales bacterium
ATACCATTTTAGGCTTTCCACCCTGATTAGGAATGATGTAAATTTGCTGCAAATTATTTCGGTAGGAAATAAAAGAAATCCACTGACCATTGGGCGACCATTTGGGGTCATAATCATATTCATGCTCTGTAAGAGGCCTGATAGATTGGGTGCCTGGATCTAGGTGCAGGATGGAGGAGGTAGTCCGCCCCTTCCAGTTTTCCTTGATAGTGTGTGCGTATATTAGTTGACCATCAAATACCTGCGGCTGGTTGATATTTTCCATGCCCAGGTGATCTTCAATACTTAGCTGTGCAAATAGTGGGAGTTGAAAATAGCAAAGCAATGCTATAAAAAGTAAGTGATTAGTTTTCATAAACAGTCGGTGATAGTTTCTTATTATCCTTCTTACTCAGGTACTTTCTCATCACGCCGCCCTTGATGTTGTTAATATCAAACTCGATAATAAAAGCATCATTATCCACCTCATTGATGGCATTATAGGTCTTACGAATATCCATCCGATTGATGACTACATGGATGATGTTGGTGCCTTCTTGCTTGCCTTTACTACCATATCCGCGTGCCCCTTGATAGATGGTCATTCCGGTACCAACCTTATGGATCAATTGGCGTTCCAAGGCTTCTGATTGAGAAGAAACAATCATCAAACCGACATAATCTTCAAATCCTTCGATCATGAAATCGATGATTTTGGCGGTAACTAAGTAAGTCAAAATAGAATACATAGCAACTTCTACGGAGAGAAAGATCGCTGTGAACGTAAACAAGATAATATTAAAAACTAAAATAATCCGGCCGATACTGATGCCATATTTATCATGGATGAAAACACCGAGGATTTCAGAGCCATCCAGGACAGCTCCATTTTTAATGGTCAAGCCAATGCCAGCGCCTAAGAGAAGGCCACCAAAAATTGAAATCAAAAGCTTATCATCGGTAATGGCGTTAAAGTTTTCATAATGGATGAAAAGGGACAAAATTACAATGGAAATAACCGATTTGATAACGATTTTCCTAGAAACGATAAACCACGAAATGACTAAAAAAGGCAAACTGGTAATGATCAATAGCCAGGAAATATCAATATCCGTCAGCTCTGAAATCAAGATGGCAATCCCGGTAACCCCACCATCCAAAAAACCATTGGGTAATAAAAAGGCTTTTAAACCGATACTAGACAATAGAATACCCAAAAGGATTTGAGCATATTCCGAAATTAAATCGATGGTTTTTCTTTTCATGTCTAGTTGGTTTAATAACCCAACACCATTTCTAAGTTCCGGTTCTGAATTTGAGGTTAAAAGGTTCCAGTGGGATGGCTCTTTGGTTACGGTACCCTCGGTCGATGATCATATCATAATCTGTATTAGGTTCCATAATTATGGTGTAAGTAGCCGAACGTCCGTCTTCTGAGAACTCAATCGTTTCGATTTTTGGGAAGTGATCTTTTCCGGAAGGACCAAAATCTGTAGAACGAAAACGAGGGTCCATTGGCTGATCAAAAATTACGGTAAATTGTTGCTTGCCGGGAGCTACATTTTTAGCATTCATATCTAAACCTATGAATCCTTCTACTTTTGGTCTACTTTCCTCGTAAGCTACCCTTAAGGTTTCGAGGTCTTGCTCAAAGTATCCGGTTTTCTCTACAAAGGATTCAATGGCCTTTGGATCGGTAAAGTCTAACTCAATTAAAGTTTTAAAGGCTAGGTCTTTGTTTGCTTCTTGTTCATAATATTTAGAGACGATGGCATATCCAATGTAGTATCCCAAGTCTCGAGTACCAAACTCATTATTGGTGTCATTCCAAATCCAATGGAAGTAAGACGGAGAAAAAAGTTCTTCTGAAAAACGGGCTTTCACTTTATCATCATTGGCTTTACCATATTCGATAGCAGCCTGGATGGAAGCTTGTCCGGTGACGATCTCGGCAATAAATTCAGCGGAGCCTTCAAACACACTTTGCGAAAGCAGGTCATAACCACCGATGGCATTTTGTTGAGAGTGGACGTACTCATGAACATTCAAAAAAGCGAGATCTTGGACTGGATTGCCTTTTAAATAATCTTTGACATAATTCATGCTTTCGGGCAATTCTTCAACGACTGTATTTTCATCACCCATCGCCATCTCTGCACCAATCATGATCACACTATCGAGTGCGGTTCCTGGAGTCCGGAATACACCCATTTCAAAGTAGACTTTTGCGGGTTTATAATCAGGGTATAATTTTTTAAATCCATCGATACCCTTTTGGATTTCAGCAGCGTATTGCTTGGCCTCTAGCGTGCTGGACCGAATAGAATTCCAATATTTAGGATAATTGCGAATAGCCGCAAGGTATTCTGCGGGCTGATAATTGCGTACTTGTTGTATGGTGCTTAAGCCAATGGACCCTTTATCTAAAAATGATTCCTTTAAATATTGCATTTGTAGCATCGAATCTTGGGTGCTATTAATTTGATCATAGACTTCTCAAAAGAGTTTGATGTCGGAGGTGACAATGTCTTCATACTGGTTGGTCTTGTTTGCCGGGTGACAACTACTGATGAATAAAACGCATAGGAATAGGTAGGTGAATTTGTGCATGTTTTGGCTGTTTTAAAATAGCTTCTTAGAAGTGCCTAAAACTAACCTTGGGAGAAAGCAAAGGCAAAAATTATCTTTGGAGCAAGAAATATATTCGACTAAACTAAGGACTAGCCAAACCAATAGGGTAAAGCCAAACCAGCTACCCAGAAACCAAGGAAAGTACCGACGGCTATTCCTAAAGACCCAATCAGGATGGCGGGTAAAACCAAATCACTTCGGCCCATACTTCGGGCCAAAGCCAAAGCAGAGGTAGCACCACCAACATTGGCTTGTGAGGCAACGGCTGCCATTTGTAAATCTAATTTAAAGAGACGGGCCGCCCCAAATAATATGGTTGCATGCACGATTAAAGCGATGGTAATCATTCCTACCATGTTCAAGCCCAATCGGCCAGCGCCTTGTAGGGCTCCTACATCACAAAAAGCACCGATCACAGCGAGGAATAAATAAACAGCAAACATCCCCAACAACTGTGCACCTTGGAGTCTTTTGATAATGGGTAGCTGAGCGGCAATCAGGGCAAATATGGTAATCAAAATGATGCTCGGGAAATTAATACCCAGGGTTGTCAACCAGGCGGCCATCGTATCTGAAAGCCACAAAGCACCTGCTCCCATTGCCAACATCAGTCCTAAATCCATAGGGTGCATGGATTCGGTATCTTGTTCGATCCCTAAGTCAGGTTCTGCACTAGGGTCAATTGCTGTTTTTCCTACGGGCCAGAATTTAAGCAATAATTTGGGTATCAAAATGGAGAGAATCATCCAAATGGTGGTGAAGATATTATCGACTACGATTGAAGTTCCATAAAGTACGCCATCCTTATAAACGTCATAATGCAAGGCTACGGCATTAAAATTAACGCTTCCACCCGTGTAAGTACCGGTGAACATACCTCCTAGAGCCGCGTAGTCCGTCCCGATACTTTCAGGACCATTGATGGCAATCATACCAACAATTATCCCCAAAGCGGTACCCAAAGAGCCTAGTAAAAATAGTGCGATAATAGGGCCACCAGCTTTTAATACATCTCGTAAGTTGACGCCTAAGAGTAACCAGAAAATAGAGATGGGCGCCAGGTATTTAAAAATGCCTTCGTAAATGACCACTGGTCTTTCAGGGGTAGACCCCGCTGGAATGATACCAATATTGGCCAATACGGCGGTAAGCAAAATGACCAATAAAGCGGTTCCTAAATATTTCATCCAGGTTTTGCGCACTAACCATTCGCATAAAACTACCAGCAAGCAAAGAATCGTGAAAACGAATAGATTATTGACCATGGATAAATGTATTGTGATTTTTTGGCTTGGTAGCTTTTGTTTTATTTCTGTTTCTAAAGAAAAGAAGAATACCTCGGAAATCAAAAAAGCCTTACTTTCGATAAGAAAAATCAAATAACTTCTATGAGCAAGATTACTTATTTTTTATTCAGCAGTTTATTTTTTTTGGTAGCTTGTCAAACGTCTAATGATTCCAATTGGAGCGTAACAGTTTTGCCATTAGAGACTCAACACAGTGGTATGCCCAATTTATTTGTAAATGCGGAAGGGGCTGCTACTTTGACTTGGATAGAACAACCTACAGATACTTTCGCAGTGTTAAAAATGGCGCAATTGATCGATAAATCCTGGACTACCTCCCAAACTATAGCTCAGGGTGATAACTGGTTTGTCAATTGGGCAGATTTTCCGGCCTTTGCTCAATTTCCAGGCTCTGATTCACAAATGGCAGCTCATTGGCTTCAAAAACGTGCAGCGGGTACTTTTGATTATGATATTCGAGTAGCCATTAGCGAGGATGATGGCCAGCAATGGTCAGACTCTTTTATTTTACACCGAGATGAGATTGCGGCAGAGCACGGCTTTGTGACGCTATTGCCAATTGGAGAGGATCGCATCTTTGCAACTTGGCTGGATGGACGTAACACCAAAACAGACTCACCTGAGCCCTCTGCAGAACATGGACACGGCGGTGGTGGTGCCATGACTTTACGCACCGCTGAATTTGATGCGCAAGGGAATCTATACGAGGAAGCAGAACTGGATAACCGTATTTGTGATTGTTGCCAGACGGACGCCGTGATCACGGAGCATGGACCAATCATCGTTTATCGGGATCGATCTGAGCAGGAAATTAGAGACATTAGTGTCATTAGAAAAGTGGGGGGTATCTGGTCTGATCCACAAGGTATAGGCAGCGATCATTGGCAAATCAATGGCTGTCCAGTCAATGGCCCTGCGATTGCTGCACAAGGAAATCGGGTCGCCGTTGCCTGGTTTACTATGGCGTCAGATACACCTAAAGTGCAAGTTGTTTTTTCTCAGGATAATGGAGCTTCTTTCGGGATGCCGATCCAAGTAGATGCCGGCAATCCACTGGGTAGAGTAGATATTGTTTTTAATGAAAAAGATCAAGTATTCGTTTCTTATCTGGAAGATAGCAATGAAAATACTCAGGTCCGAATTGTGCCTGTCACGCAGGATGGAATAGTGGGGCCTGCCATCGCAGAAATACCTGTAGAGGCTGCTCGGAAGAGTGGATTCCCTATTTTAGAAAAACTGAAGGAAGGATACCTATTCGCAATGACAGAAGTATTGGAAGAGAATACCCAGGTTCGGACTTATTTACTACAGGATATGAATTGAACCAATTGATCAATAAGTTGGACCAAATACACAAATAGAAATGAATTAAATGACCTTAATTCACCAACTTATTCTTTCACCTCTTCATCAATTCTAAAAAATGATTACAGAGCATTTACAGTTTGATCTATTTGGTAAAAAAGCTTTTGAAAAAGCAGTGGTTTGCCCACCTTTTCGATTTACAGCAGTTTTAGAAGATGAAGCTTGTTTTTATTTTACTATACATGGTACAGTTGACATGTATAGTCCAAAAGGCAAGGTGACCAATCATGAAAATGAAGGCGTAGTCATGCGCTGTGGGACTTACTTGAATGGATTTCTAGCGACAGAAGATATGGAATACTGCGAGGTGATTGCGGTACATTTTTATCCGAATATATTGCGAAGTATTTATGATAAAGACCTGCTAGCAAGAATCGGAGAGGTAGCTGATGTAAAACCCATTCAATATAAAAAATATCCAAATACGGTTTTACTAAAAAACTACATCGAAAGTCTACAATTCTACTTTGAAAACCCTGCTCTAGTCAGTGAGGAACTTTTGAAGCTGAAAATGAAAGAATTGATTTTATTATTGGCTAAAACAGATAATTTACGCGCGATTAAAGCGCTGTTTGCTAGTTTATTTAATCCTTTAGAAATCGATCTGCGTGCGGTGATCGAAGCCAATTTGTATCATAACGTGAGTGTAGAAGAATTGGCGGCTCTTTGTAAAATGAGTTTATCTTCTTTCAAAAGATCTTTTACAAAACAGTACGGAACTTCTCCAGCTCGCTATTTGCGAGAACGGAAACTGGAAAAAGCAGCACAGTTACTTAAAAATACCAATTTACGGATCTCAGACATAGCCTTTGATACTGGATTCACGGATTTAGCCCATTTTTCTAAAACCTTTCAAAAGAAATTTGGGTTTTCCCCTACTAATTTTCGCCTGAACTAAATCTACAAATCATTGAGCCAAAGCTCCAAAGCATCAGCCTAGAAAGCCAGCATCTTTGTAATGCAAGTGAAACAAATTTTAATCACTAAACCATACAAGATGTATTTACGAAACAAAATTATTTTGGCTTTAGCCATTTTTGCGGTAAGCACTCCAATCCTTTCTGCCCAGAAAAAAGTGCAGAAATTCACGATTTCGCACATCATTGATGCACCTGCAGATAAAGTTTGGGCGATAGTTGGTGAAGATTATGGTGCCATCGCAAAATCGCACCCTAAAATTGTTAGTTCAGACTACATTAATGGCACCTTGAAGGCTGGAGAAGGGGCCGAACGAGTTTGTAACTTCAACGAAAAGGGAACCCGCTTTTTGAAAGAAAAACAGGTGAACTATGACCCGGTTAACTACACGTTTAAGAATCAGGTTTTCCAGGCGGGGAAATTTCCTGTAGATCCAGCACAAACTTTTGCCATCTATAAAGTAGAAGCCATTGATGCACAAACAACTAAGTTTACTTTTGACATGACGTATCGTACCAAGCCTGCATTTATGGGAGGGATGATGAAGAACAGCTTCAAAAAGTTGATTGCAGACTATGCGATTGCCATTGAACATCATGTACAGACGGGGGAAGCTGTCAATAAAAATAACTTTAAACAAGTTAAAAAGCAACACACAACGCGCTAAATACATGGCTAGTTGATGCGTGAAATTATTTATCCAATCATAATTATAGAAGCCTAGACTTTAATTGTCTGGGCTTTTTTATGGTATATCGAAGCTCGAACAGCTAGAAATCCAAAAGAATTGCCGATCTTCGTGTTTACACACAAAAACTAGAAAAAATGTCATTAATTATACAGGATCGGAATATCCAAGGCATTATCTTTGATATGGATGGAACGATGATTGATAATATGATGGTACATCATCGAGCCTGGCAAAAGAAATTGGCGGAATATGGACAAGTGTTAAGTCTAAATGAAGTCAAAGAGCGAATTCATGGCGTTAATGAGGAAATTCTAGAACGAGAATTTGGAGACCAATTTACACCTGAAAAGCGGCGGCAAATTGCAGCCGAAAAGGAAGCGACTTACAGAGAAATCTACCGACCTGAGCTACAATTAATTTCTGGTTTAACTGATTTTTTGGACCGCCTGGACAAAGAGGGCATTCCTTATGGAATTGGAACAGCTGCTCCCGGCGAAAATGCTAATTTTGTATTAGATGAATTACAACTGCGAGATCGTTTTAAGACTATGATTCATGCAGGACACGTTACTAAAGGAAAACCGAACCCAGAAGTATTTGAAAAGGCAGCAAATGCCATGCAAGTATCTTTACAGAATTGTATTGTCTTTGAAGATAGTCCTACCGGAGCAGAAGCCGCTGACAGAGGTGGTGCTTTATCGGTAATTCTAACGACGACACATCTGCCAGAAGAATTTGCGCATCTATCGAATATCATTCAATTTATAGACAACTATACAGGTTTAAATATTTTCTAAAAAACAGATTTGTTTTTTGTAGGAAAGAAGAATTTTATTTTAGAGTAAAATAACTTAGATCAACTTTATAAAAAGAAGCCCTAATTCTAGGATTCCTTATTTTATATGGTTTAAGTTATTTATTTTCGTTTTCTAAGCCAACTGCGGCGATATAAATGATTGGATAATGAACAATAAATTAATCTATGGCATCCAACAAATAGGAGTTGGGGTGAGGGATGCTGACGAAGCATTCAAGTGGTATGCTACCGTGTTAGGGGCTGATGTCTTAGTTTTTGAAGATGATAATGTAGCTACTTATATGGCTAAATATATGGGTGGAGAGCCTCGTAAAAAACGAGCACTTCTCGCCATGAATCTGAATGGTGGTAGTGGCTATGAAATTTGGCAATATCAGGACCGAGAACCACAAGCGCCCAATCCAGGCCTGCAAATTGGTGATTTTGGGATTAATATCGCCCAGATTAAAACTCGCTCCGTTGAAAAGGTCTTTGCGGATTTGAAAAGTAAAAATGTAACCATTCTTACAGATATTCACCCTACCCCAGATAAATCTCGCTGCTTTTATTTGGCAGATCCTTATGATAATATTCTGTGTATTAAGGAATCCAATTCCTGGTACTCGAAAAAAGGGGGCTTATTAGGTGGTATTTTTGGGTGTAGTATCGGGGTCTCTGATATTGAGGCTTCCAGAAAGCTTTATTCAGAAGTCTTGGGTTATGACAAAGTGCTCTATGATGAAACGGGTACCTTTGACGACTGGTCAGGATTACCAGCTGCAGGTGGACGTTTCCGTCGGATTTTGTTGACACATAAAAAAAATAGAGTAGGTGGGTTTAGCCCCTTACTTGGAGAAAGTGAGATTGAGCTGATCCAATGTTTGGATGAACCAAGACGCGCATTATTTGAAGATCGTTATTGGGGAGACTTAGGATTTATCCACTTGTGCTTTGATATTCGCAATATGAAAGTATTGGTAGAAGAATGTGCTGGTCAGGGATTTCCTTTTCAAGTATTAAGCAAAGAGTCTTTTGATATGGGGGATGCCAATGGACATTGGGGATATTTAGAGGATAATGACGGTACCTTAATTGAGTTTGTGGAGACTCACAAAGTTCCTTTGGTAAAGCCATTTAATCTAAATATTAATTTACGGAAAAGAGACCCCATGCGGCCGCTACCTCGCTGGCTGATTAATGGCCTCGCTATGAAACGGGTTAAATTTTAGCTTAGCTAAAAATCAGTATCTTTAAAAATATAACCTCTATTACTTATAACCGATTATGGGTAAATCTTGGATCATCGTTGGGCTACTTAGTCTAGCCCTAAGTTTTACTTTAGAAGCACAAAATAATTCTAAAGTTGATAGCTTAGAGCGTATCGCTGATACGCATGAGGATCCAAAACAGCGGGTAAAAGCATTATATGATCTCTATGGTATCTTCCTTTACCAAGATCCTGTCATAGCCAAGACTTACTTAGATCGGGGTATGGAGCTTTCCCAGGCTAATAATCACCTCAATGGTATCATTCTAGCTTATGATAAATATGGCGGTTTGGAGAGCGCGAATGGCGATTACCAAAGTGCGCTAGAATACTATCAAATGGCAGATAGCCTCCTTCAGGATATTGAATGGCCGCGCGAGCAGACTTTAATATATGGAAATTTTGCAGCTACCTATAAAGCACTCGGGCAATATGATCAATCCTTAGAATGGAACGAGAAATTTATCGAAAAAGCAAAAGAGATTGACAATCAATATTTTGTAGCGTTTGGTTACCAACTTACTGGAGATCTCTTTCACGATAAAGGACAAAATGAGTTGGCAGCTATGAATTACCTTAAGGCTGTCCGGATTTATGAAAAAAGTACAGACATTGCGCGTTTAGGAGATGCTTTTCGGGCACTTGGTGCCTCCCAAACCTCGTTTCAAAGGTATGAGGATGCTCAGGAAAACTTAGAAAAAGCCATTAAGATTTATATTGATCTTAATGATCAGCTCTATCTCAGTCAGGCCTACCGAGACTTGGGACTCAATTATTTTCAACAAGAGAAATACGCTGCTGCGGATGATTTTTATAAAAAAGCACTTTTCCTTTCCCAAACTGTAGCCGATACTTTTGGAATTGCCCAAGCTTTAGGGAATCTAGGTGAGATTAAATACGAAAGCCTGCAATATGATTCGGCTAAATATTATTCCCTAGAATCGCTGCGCTTTCTTGAAATCATTGGTAATCCTTATACCATTGGGACCGAATATACCAATCTTGGAAACGCCTTTTTAAAGCTGGAAGCATACTCAGAAGCACTGTCCGCCTTTGAAAAAGCAGAAGCATTGCTCGAACCACTGGAGGTGCCTGGGTCCATGAAGTTTGTATACTTGGGATTATCACAGGTTTATGAAGTAGATAAAGATTACGATAAGGCACTCCCGCTTTACATGCAATATGTGACCATTAGTGATTCGATGTTTACAGTGGAGAAGGTCACTAAATTAGAAGAAGTACAACTCATCTACGATGTAGAAAAGAAAGATCAAGAAATCGCCCTTTTATCAAAGGATATTGAGTTAGGAGACTTACGCCGTCAATTATTAATAGTAGCTATAGGAGGACTCGCTTTGGTAGCAGGGCTAATTATCTACATGCAATTCATGCGGCGTAAGAAAGAGCGTAAAATTGAAGAAGAACGCAACCGTCGGCAACAAGCAGAGTTACAGAAAAAACAACTGGAAAAAGACCAGCTCGAACGGGAGTTGGCCTCCCAAGTTTTACAGCTTTGTCGTAAGAACGAACTTCTAGCGCGTGTACAAAAAGAAGTTAAAGAACTTACTCCCGAAGAAGCTAATAATCGATCGGACTTCAAACGCCTCAACCGGACCATTCAATCGAACCTACAATCTGATGAAGACTGGAAACAATTCTTGTCAACCTTTGAAAAGGTACATCCAGATTTCCTAAAACAAATCCGACAAAGCGCCCAATCACTAAGCCCTGCCGAGCAACGTCTGGCCTGCCTTTTTAGAATGAATTTGTCTAGTAAAGAAATCGCCACTTTATTAAATATTAGCGATCAAGGCGTCAAAAAAGCGCGCTATCGACTGCGTAAAAAGCTAGGTTTGCCTAGTGAAGTAAACCTGCAAGAGCATTTGATTAACTTCCGGATGGAGCAATCAAGTGTTTGATATTCAATGAATTGAATATGTTTTTTAGTCCTGTCTACCTTTTGTCCACCCTCTTTTTTTGTTTTCAGTTTTAGAATAAGGCACCTTTATCCCATCGACATATTGGTGTATTCGCCAAACGGGATTTGACCCGCCATATTCTAAAAAATATATCATGAAAACAAAGTCCATTTTCCCAAAAATCATTTTGCTCTTTTGTCTCCTGGCACAGAGCAATTTTATCTACAGCCAATCTTTTACAACAACCATTAGTAGTAAAGGCAGTGATTATAGCATCACCGCAACCTACGATAGTGATGGCTTTTGTGACTGTAATGACGAGTATATATTTTCCGTTTATAAGAATAGTGTTAGTCCTAGTAATTTTAGAGGCTCAAAAAATTCAGGCACCAAAAATACAGGTAGTGTTACCTTTAATGTAGGCCCCAGTAACTCGGCTAGTTATGTGATGAATATGCTAGTCAAAGGGAAAAATGATGCACTATTCAGTTGTTGGATCGGTTGTAGCGGAGAAGGGACGACCGCGAAACGAACAACTTCTACCGCTGCGCTCAAAAGACCAGGTACTGCCTCGGCAACTAATGGAGAGGATTTCATAACCCTCACCTGGAAAAAAGGATCTAATGTGCCAGAAAAAAACCTGAAATATCGGATCTATCGAAATGGTACAGAAGATGAAGATCTCATTGCTACCGTAAGCGGTTCTACTTACACCTATACGGACAAAGACGTCGCGCCGGGAGAAAGACATACCTATTATATTAAAACGCGCACCGACAGTTGGGGTGGACATACCTCTTCCTCACGGACCGCCTTTGGAACTACTCGGGACCGGATCGCTAGAGCTACAGATGATGAGTTTGATAAAGTCATCATTAGCTGGGATGATGTTTCTGAAATTACAGATGAAGTCATTATCCGCCGGAATGGTGAGCGTATCGGTTCGGTAGAATTGAAAAGTGTATCAGATACTTCTTTTACAGATTCAGACCCGACTCTAATTCCTGGGTTTACTTATGATTATTCTGTTACCTGGTTTGATCCAGCAGAAGAGCGAGAGTTTATCCTAAATACTACCGGGGCTTCCTTGCCAAATGGTCGAATCCGAGGTAAGGTATTAACGCCAACCAGTAAGAGACCAGTAGAAAATGTGATCGTCTGTGCTGAATTAGAAGCAGATATAGAAGGTGGTACGGCAGGCACCACGCTTTGTGATACCACTGATGCCAATGGCCGCTATGAAATCCGGCAGCTCTATTATTATAAAGAAGCAGAATTTACCGTGACTGCCTCCAAGGGGGACCACGGTTTTCAACCCGCTTTTTTTGCAGATCAACGCCTGGATTTAGACCGACCAAATATTACAGAATTAGATTTTCTGGATACCACTGCTTTTGTAATCAGTGGCTACGTCAACCAAAGACTCAATGGAGTAAGTTGCGGACTTGGAGGCGTTGAAATATGGATTAATGGAGTTTACAAAGGGGTGAAAACCAACGCAGATGGATACTATGTAACCGAAGTAGAAGAAGGTGGTATTTACAGTATAGAACCTAAGCTACGCAATCAGGAATTCACGCCAAACCTACAAGAACTGGTAGTTGAAGCAGACCTAGGAGATATTAACTTTGAAAATACGCAAACCAATTTCCTCAAAGGATCTGTAACTGCTAGTTGTGACATTTTTATTGGACAATCGATGGTGCGGGCCTATAGTGAAGGTGGCGCAGGCTGTATCGATACCTTAATCCCTACGAATGATCAAGGCTTTTATACGGCGGTATTACCAGCCCGCGTTTATCAAGTCGAAGTAGTCCGTTTTGAACCTAAAGCTGGAATCGATATTGCTCCAGATCAACTACTTTCTTACTTCAATACCGAAACAGTAGATATTTCAGATGAAGGAGAAACTGTCAACTTTACCTATCGGGAGCCACCCAGGATTGTAGTAGAAGGCTTCCCTACCGACTTTTGTGCTGACCTCGGTTATTCCGTTGTGGACCAACAAGAAACCTATTTATTATCGATCAAAGTAGAAGAGTTTTTCGGTGGAGAAGTCTGCCCGGTCCAAACAGGTTACGTCATTATCTACGATGAGGTAGGAGATTTGGCCAACGAGCCAGATACTCTAATGATTGAAAACGGGAAGGTAGACTATGAACTCAAACCAGGACTCCCCAATCTTGTATCTCCACATCAGAAACTCTTTCAAATCGAAGCAGTGGTAGAGGAAGTCAGTTCTAACTGGAGTGAGCCCATCGTAGTAACTGGGGTACGACCGAGGGAGCAAACCTTCACAACGGTAGCACCGGAAGTGCCCTTTATGATCTTACATGATCCTCCGGGAGATGCTAGTTACAGTTATTTTGAAGAGAACAATACCAGCTCTCTGTCGATGCGCATGTACGGTCAACTGGAAGGAAGCCTTTCGGCCAGGAGTCAAATTAAATTGGGGTCTGCAGTTAGTCAAACCATTTTTCCGGGTACTTCCGCTAATTTTGAGGCCTGGGGGACTGTTGGTACCAGCTTCACTGTGGGCTCTAGCGTTTCTGCGGGTACGGAATTTAATATGGCCATGACCAATACAGAGACCTTTAAAACGTCAGATAGTGAGCAAATCACAGGTGATGAAGGAGATGTTTTTGTGGGTGCAGCGATGAATCTGATTTATGCTCAGGTAGATATTATTGAAGTAAATCCAAACGAGTGCTCGGTCAATAAAGACATCGATTTGATTATGGGCAATGATGGCTTTGCTACTACCTTTATGTACACCGAAGAGCATGTCAGTGATGTATTAATCCCCCAGTTAGGCGGTATTAGAGATTTTTATGAGCAAACGAATTCAGATTCCGCAAGAATTTATGAAAATCAGATTTCAGTTTGGAAGCAGGTTTTGGAGCAAAACGCTACCAATAAACGCAATGCTACTTTTTTAGAAAACAGGTCCTTTAGCGCCGGTGCTAATTATGGTTCTAGGGTCAGTACGACTACTGAAACCTCTATTTCATTAGATTTAGTGATGTTTATGGAAAATAGTATAGTTGTCGGTGCAGGTTATGAGGCCATCGGTAGTGGAGCTTCCGGCGAAGTAGAAACCAGAATACGGATGGAAATCGGTGCTTCTACAACTGGAACTATTCAGCAAGAAAAGATTACCGGCTTTGAATTACGCGACGATGATCCTGGTGATTTCTTCAGTGTAGATGTAAAAAAAGATCCCGTTTATGGTACGCCCGTTTTTGATTTGGTCAGTGGCCGGAGTTCCTGTCCTTGGGAAGTGGGTACTCAGCCCAGAGAAACCGTACAATTACAAGCAGATTCTTACATCCAAAGTGATGTTCCGGAGAACGAAGCGGCGGTCTTCCAATTGACTTTGGGCAATATCAGTCAAAGTGATGAAACCCAAACCTATCTCCTAAGCTTTTTGCAAGCGACCAACCCGGATGGAGCTATCGTCCGGATTGGCGGTAGTGAGGCTCAAGGGGCTATCCCTTATACCATTGGTGCAGGAGCGGGGGCCAATGCGACTGTGACGATCAATAAAGGACCACGTGCAGAAAATTATCAAGGCCTCCAATTTGTCCTGAGCTCAGGCTGTGGAGATGCCTCCATTGCAGATACCATTGCACTGAATGTAAACTTCCGGAGTGACTATCCGACATTAGTTATGGAGCGTCCACTACCCAGCTGGTTGGTCAATGAAGGTAGTAATGATGAACTTCTGGTTTGGTTCCGAGACTATGATTTGGATCGCTTGAGAAAAATCCAGTTGCAATATTCACCTAAGGACCGTTACGAGTGGCAGACTGCTCAGGAATGGCAGACTGCTAATATTTCAACTTCTCCAAGTGGTATGGCTACGCGCTGGGATGTCAGTCAGATTCCGGAAGGTAATTATGATCTACGATTTAGAGCCGATTATGGAGATGCGGATGTCTTTACCGCTATCGTCGCTGGCCGTATGGACCGGAAAGGGCCGAGTGTATTTGGCTTACCCAATCCGGCGGATGGCGAATTGAATGGTGGAGATGTCATCTCAGTAAGTTTTGACGAAGCAATTGCTTGTTTTGGGATCAGTAATGAAAATGTATTATTTAAAAACAAAGAAAACGGACAAAGCTATCCAACTCAGGTTGGCTGCTCTGGCCAGACTTTGATCATTAATCCTTTGTGGAATATAGATGATCACTTTGGGGAAATGATTGAAATACAGGTGAATTCCGTACAAGATCTATTTGAAAACACCAATAGCGATTTGATCAGTTGGCAGTTTCAGGTAGGCACCAGCGGTGGAGCAACCGTTTTGGACACCGACTTGGATGGAATTCCGGATGACGTTGATAACTGTAAATTGGCTGCGAATCCAGATCAAAGCGACTTAGATGCAGACGGTTTGGGAGATGCCTGTGATGACGATATAGATGGTGACGGGATTGCGAACGAAGTAGATAATTGTCCATTTTTTGCCAACCCAAGCCAAACGGATAGTAATGGCAACGGCATCGGTGACGAATGTGAACCCGAAGCAGATGGTGATGGTGACGGGATTGCGAACCAGGAAGACAATTGTCCATTGACCAGCAACCCAGATCAGTCTGACATCGACCAGGATGGCATTGGTGATATTTGTGACGACGATATAGACGGCGACGGGATTGCGAATGACTTAGACAATTGTCCTACTTTGCCCAATCCAGATCAATTGGATGCCAATTTGGTAGCAGGCGGAAGTGACTGTGGCAATGTAGTCAGTTCAACCGAAGAGAATCTGATGGGTGTCAATAACCTTAGTGTTTGGCCCAATCCGGCAAGTACTCAACTCCGATTGAATTTAGATTTAAGGGAGGCAGGACGATTCAGTATCCAATTGGTCAATATGGCCGGTCAAAGTTTGCAGACCATCACGGCTCAAGATTTATCAAGGGGTGCTCATAATTTTGATTTTGACCTTAGGACTATTCCTGCTGGGATGTATTTTTTACAAGTGACTTCTAACGAAGGGACGACCAGCGAAAAAGTAATAATAACTAAATAACCTTTTTCCCTTCGCGAACGAAATTTGCGGTTTGGACACTGCAAATTTCGTGATATATAAACGGTTCCTTCGTCTACTAGCTAGGCGAAGGACTTTTTAGTAAAGAGCACTTTGCTAAATATTTTCACCTGCTTACCTAACAGTTATTAACCACTATTATCTGATATAAACGACTAATCCCTTGATTATCCTAGGTTTTGTAATTGTGATTATAAATGTTGAACTTTAAGGTATAAAGTAGCTATACGAAAGTTTAGTTACGGATATACAGATGTTAGCGGTCAGCAAGAAACAAAAAAAATGGGAACATTTTCAAAAGTATATATAAAGAATAACAGCATTGAAACTGTAAAGAAATCCATTGGTCAATACTATAAAATTGTAAATGAAGAAGTTGATAGTGTTGAAGAAGATTGGAGATATTGGAGAAAAGGAAGTGATGCAATAATATTATCGAAGAATTATAATGAATTGTGGATCGAGATAATTCTCAATTATGAATTCACATTATATTTTCACGATGAATTATTGAGAAGGCTTTCAGAAGAATTAGAAACTGAAATACTGTTGGGATATTATCAATCTACATGTGGAGACGGGAGATTAGCCAAATTTGAAAATGGGAAATTAACATTATCAATAGTTCAAAGTGAAGTAAAGTTTGGAGAAGAATCTATGATGCGACTAATGGATAATTGGGGAGTTACAGAAACAATTAAGAAACAGTTTTCAATTCCAAATAAGACGAGAGAAAAATTCTTTGAAATTGATTGGGATACGATTTACAAATTCTATAAAATCAATGGATTGGAATGGGATAAAATTAAGAGGGATGATGAAGTTTATTACTATCTTGAAATTAAATACGAATAGAAGAAAAAAGCCGAACCGCTAACAAAGTGTATGATGTTCATGTCGGGCAAAAGCCCGCCACGCCACATACACTCACCGTTGCTATGCCATACTCCGCTGCGCTCCGCATGGCATAGCAACGAACAAGCG
>CAXIDD010000025.1:0-16886 GCA_964021975.1 uncultured Saprospirales bacterium
TAAAATCAAAAAAAATAGACATTTACCTTTTAGGTATCTCCTCCTCTTCAATTTTTTGCTCCACTCTAGGTCGGATAATCAGTCTCAAAGATTGATCATAAGTAAAGTAATTCCATACCCAATTAATGAATACAAAGAGTTTATTCTTTACGCCCAGTAATTGATAAAGGTGCACAAACAACCAAATCAGCCAGGCAAAGAAACCTTGGAATTTAAACCGGGGTAAATCTACTACCGCTTTGTTGCGTCCTATTGTAGCCATCGATCCTAAATCTTGGTAAGAAAATGCTTTTTCTTTTGCTTTCCCTTTGAAGTATTTGGCTAAAAATTTTGCTTGCTGCATTGCTACCTGTGCTACTTGTGGATGGCCTTGGGGGAAATCGGGCTCTTCCATGTAAGCAATGTCTCCCATGGCGAAAATATTGGGTGCGTCCAATACTTGACAATGCCGATCAACGGCAATCCGATTGCCATAAGTAGCGGCTTGCTCTGGTAATCCTTTTATTGCGTTTCCAGTAATACCCGCAGCCCAAATGACTTTACGACAAGGTATCTGGCGACCACTTTTTAAACTAACCTTTTCACCATCAAGGTCCACTACCCGATCGCCTAGGATAATTTTCACGCCTAAGTTTTCTAAAAACCTTAGTGCCTTTTTTCCTGCCTCTTCGGACATTCCTTTCAAAATACGATCCCCACTTTGAACCAAATAAATATCAATTTCTTTATGATCCAATTCTGGATAATCTTTTGGTAAAATAAAGTTCCGCAATTCGGCCAATGCTCCCGCTACCTCAACTCCCGTTGGTCCACCGCCTACGATCAAAATATCTATATAAGATTGTCGCTCTTCATAATCTACAATGGATAAAGCCTTTTCGAAATCCGTCAAAATACGGTTGCGTAAATAAAGTGCTTCGGAGACCGATTTCATCGGAATGGACAACTGAGCAATCTTTTGATTACCAAAAAAGTTGGTATCCGCTCCGGTTGCGATTACCAAACGATCATAGTTGACAATGCCCAATGAAGTTTGAATGCGTTGTTGGCCTGGTTCAATTTCTAATACTTCGGCTACTCTAAAATAGACATCCGGATTCTTCCGAAAAAACTTTCGAATCGGAAATACAATTGAGCTGGGTTCCAAACCAGCCATCGCCACTTGATAAAAAAGAGGCTGAAACTGATGGTGGTTATTTTTATCAATCAACACCACTTGAAATTCAGATCGAGCTAATTTCCTAGCCAAGGTTAATCCAGCAAAACCGCCACCAATAATGACGATGCGCTCTTTTTTACTTTCAGGGATGTTTACTTTCATCTTTCGTTTTTTAGACCTTACGTACAAGGTTTTTACCTAACAGAGACGTTGCGTGCAACGTCTTTACAAGGTATTATTATTCGTTGAAAAAGAGAGATGGATACGCAATTAATCGCATCCCCACGAACAAAATAGGTGTATCAACTAAAAAATTCGTTGAAAAGATTGCTTTAACTAATTTTTTAGTTTATACTTGCATTGTAGTATAAAAAAAGAACTATTTATGAAGAAGTTAGCCAAACGGGAAGAACAGTTAATGCAGGTCCTTTGGAACTTGGAAAAAGCCTTTGTCAAAGAAATCATTGAGCAGTTGCCAGCGCCTAAACCTCATTACAATACGGTTTCGACCATTATTCGAATTTTAGAGGATAAAGGCTTTGTTGCCCACGAATCTTTTGGCAATTCCCACCGCTATTTTCCAACAATTAGCAAAGATGAGTATCAGCAAAAAGCAGTTGGTGATGTCATTGCCAACTATTTTGATAACTCCATCCCTAAGATGGTCGCTTATTTCGCGAAAGAGGAGAAAATCAGTCCGCAAGAGTTGGAAGATATTATCAAAATTATCAAAAAGAAATAATTATGCTGCCCTATATCCCACATGTTGCCCTGCTCATTGGCATTGCTTTTATTTTTTATAAAGTCTTATTGGAGAAAGAGACTTTTTTTAAGCTGAATCGCTGGTTATTGGTAGCGAGTTTACTTTTAGCCTTCTTAATTCCAAGCATTGAAATTCCAGCTACTTGGTCTATTTGGTCGGAATCGGATACCCTTTGGGTAGCTTCCGATATAGAAACAGATACAGATATAGAAATATCCCCAATTACAAATCCATCAGAAAAAGTAGCTACGAACGCGCTTTCTGATGCGACTATCGATAACACTAATAAGGCGGTCCTGGCAGAAGAGCCTAATGCCCCAAGCTCAGTAGTGAAGGCAACACCAATTCCTTTTTATAAGACCCTAGATTGGAAACAAATTCTTTGGATGGTTTATCTAGTTGGTGTTATGATTTTTGGCATAAATCTGTTGATCCAATTTTTTGCGCTCCTTTTTCAGATCATCCGCTCCCCAAGCATTAAAGATGGGAAATTCAGAATTATAGAAATGAGTGCTGATAAAGCCCCCTACTCTTTTCTAAACTGTGTCTTTATTAATCCCAGCAAATACGATTGGGAGACCTATGATCAAATTATTAAGCACGAAAAAATACATATATCTCAGGCCCACTCCATTGATATGATTCTGGCGGAATTGCTAGTGGTGCTACAATGGTTCAATCCTGCGGCCTGGTACTATAGAAAAGCTATTGAAAATAATTTAGAATACCTGACTGATAGCGCTATGCTCCATAAGGGCGTGGAAGCTGAGCCTTACCAACTGAATTTACTTAAGGTCTCGGTTCCACATTACCCGATTGGGCTCGCTATGAACTATAATCAATCGATATTAAAAAAACGTATTAAAATGATGAATGCAAAAAAATCATCCGTCCGAACAAGTTGGAAGTATCTCGCGATCATGCCGATCCTAGGATTAAGTATTATCTGTTTCAACGCTGTTAAAGTAGTCGCCAATCAACAAACAAACACTACTTTAGAAATCCCTGCTCCTGCACCTGAAGATCAGATTTTGAATGGTAGTGCGCTGAGTGATGTAATTAATGAAGCGATCCAATTAGGCACAGAGATTGCGGAAAATGTGGTACAAGAAGAAGTAGCAAAAGTTGTTGCAGATCTGGAAGACCTGGAGCGTAGCTTTAATGGTGCGAGTCCAAGAGAAATGAAAGGTGTCTGGCAAGCTGAAATTGACGGAAGTCAAGTCTGCGTACGCTTTGACAATTCAGATTTAAAGCGCAACTCTTACTGGATATCTACCGAATGCTTCGGAAAATCTGAGTTTAGTGGTTTGCCCACTACAGAAAAAGAATTCACCTTAGAAAGAGCTGCCGGTAAAGTAATCTTTAATGGCAAATTTGAAGGTTCTGAGGGCTTGGGGCGGTATCGCTTTGAGCAGAGTACCAGCTTTGTTAGCACCCTCAAGCAAGAAGGAGTAAGAGGCGAGGCCAAAGAAGAGACCCTGTTCCATTTCTTTTTAGCCGACATGGATCGGGACTTTGTTAGAAATCTCAAAAACCAAGGTTATAAAGACTTACGAATGGATGACCTAAAGAAGTTAGCCATTCACGATGTAGATGAGCAATACATCAAAGAAATGGCCCAGTTGGGCTACGATGATCTCAGTCTAGGGGATTTGGTTAAGGGTAGAATTCACGATGTGGATCCTTCCTACATCAAAGAGCTAAAAGATACAGGTTTTGATAACCTTAACTTTAATGATTTAGTCAAATTTTCCATCCATGATGTCAACGCGGATATGGTGCAAGAATTAGCAGATGCAGGATTTACGGATCTAAATGCCGAAGAAATTGTAAAGGCTAGTATTCACAATGTCACGCCTGATTATATTCAAGAACTAAAATCTGTCGGCTATGCTTTAGATGATTTAGACGACATCGTTAAATTTTCAATTCATAATGTAGACGCGGATTTAGTGAAAGCGCTAGGAGATGTAGGGTTTAAAAATCTGAGCCCTGAAGAAATAACCAAAGCGGCTATTCACAATGTGAATGAAGATTATGTACGTGAAATGGCGGCTGTTGGTTATGAATTAAATGACATCAGCGATATCATCGAGTTCTCTATCCATAATGTAGATGCAGACTTTGTAAAAGCATTAAAGTCTGCCGGCTACAAGGATCTGAGTTCAAAACAAATTAAGAATGCAGCTATCCATAATGTTAGCGTTAAATACATCAATGATTTAAAAGCTGCGGGAGTAGATTTACCAGAACTAGATGACGTCGTAAAGTACAAGATCCACGGCGTAAGTGTCAACTTCATTGAGGCCCTTGAAAAAGCGGGTTATAAGGACTTAAATCCAGATGAGATCCGTAAAGCATCAATCCACGGGGTTGACGTTGGTTACATCAATGATTTAAAAGCTACCGGCATGCAGCTGCCTTATATTGAAGATGTCATCAATTTTTCCATCCATGGGGTAAGACCTAGTTACATTAAAGATTTACAAAATCTAGGATACAAAGACCTTTCTGCTAAAGAGATTCAAAAAGCTAAGATTCACGGCGTTCGGCCCAGTACCATTAAAGAATTGAATGGACTAGGCTTTGAAAACATTCCTATGAAGGAGGTAATCGAAATGAAAATTCATGGAGTCAGTCCACGTTTTATTAAAGATGCCCGCGCGAAGGGATATAAGGACTTAAGCTTGGAAGAGTATAAAAAGATTAAGATACACGGGATTTACCGGAATTAAATCTGATGAATCAATTTTATAACACACACTTGAACTGATAAAGCACCCGACTAAAAAATTAATCATCCACTGTTTTATTTGTATAGATAGCCGAAGTGAAAAACTTCGGCTATTGTATTTTTACGAAGTGGATTCCATCAGAATAGTCCACAGCAAGATGGGCTTTTATTTTCTGGTAATTTTCAGGGTTATCTTGAAAATCCAGGTCTTCGAGTTCTAAAATAACTATGGGTATATCTTTTTGAAGTTTAAAAAAATCGAGGTAAGCTTGTTGAATATTGCTCAGATAGTCTGCTTGAATTTCCTCTTCAAAACCACGGCCTCGTTTTTTAATATTGGCTAGTAATTGATCAACAGGCCGATGGAGATAGACCAATAAATTGGGCTTGGGAAAACTAGCATTCAAAATATGGAACAGGCGCTGAAACAAACGATACTCCTCGGTACTAAGATTATTTTTAGCAAAAAGTAGGGTTTTAAAGAAAAAGTAATCAGCGATGGTTCTTTCTTGAAAAAGGTCCTGCTGCGCCAATTCGTTTTGCAACTGCTTGTGTCGTTCTGTCATAAAAAACAACTCTACAGGAAAGGCATAGCGTTCTGGATTTTCATAAAAAAAAGGCAGAAAGGGATTATCGGAAAAAGCCTCTAATACTAATTTGGCATTTAACTCCTGGGCCAGCATACGACTCAAGGTCGTCTTTCCGGCACCAATGTTCCCTTCGATGGCAATAAATGAATGTGGAATTTGCAAAGCGATCTAATTTTGATCCGCAAAATCGTCAAAAGCTGATGGCTCTCCAAGAAATGGGACTACTTTTAAAGTATCTGTACTATTGTCTAGTAGTTGTTGCATCGTTTTCTTTAAGACAGGATGTGGAAAATCAGCCGCAATTTCAGCCATTGGGACCAGCACAAAATTGCGGTCTTGCAAAAATGGATGTGGAATAATTAACTGAGGTTCTAGTACTTGGCTATTGCCGTAGAATAATAAATCTATATCAATCAAGCGAGTCCCCCACTTTTGAATGCGTTTTCGCCCCATTTCTTTTTCTATTCCTAAGATTTTGTCCAAAATCTCAAAAGCAGTTTGTTGACTTTGCACCTCTATCACTTGATTAAGAAAAATAGCTTGATTCTCAAGCCCCCAAGGCTCGGTTTGGTAAACAGAAGATAATTGCAAGATAGGGCCTACTTGTTGTTCTAATAGCTTAATGGCCAACTGTAGGTTGGCCATTTTATCTCCTAGGTTGGTACCAAGGCCCAAGAATATTTGATTCAAATCGTTTTCTTTTCTTTAATCATTACTTAGCATCATCGGCGAATGCATTCGCCGTTACAGAGCTAAGATACATTTTCTGCTAATTCTGTTGAAGTCACTTTCCCTTTAGGGCGGATCAACAAGCGCAAAGATTGATCATAGGTAAAATAATTCCAAGCCCAATTCATGAAAACAAATAAACGATTTTTCACACCAACCAAAGCCATCAAATGAATAAATAGCCAAAGTGCCCAAGCAGGAAATCCTCCCAGCTTAATGAAGGGTAAATCTGCTATAGCTAGATTCCGACCCACCGTAGCTAAGGATCCCTTATCTACATAAGAGAATTTTTTCTGTTCTTTATTTTGTGCCCGTCGTTTAAGGTTGCGGTATAAATTAGCCGCTTGCTGTAAAGCTACTTGTGCGACCTGTGGATGTCCTTGTGGATACGCCTCCGTTTCCATGTAGGCCATATCACCGAGCGAAAATACATCCTCTAATCCGATCACTTCATTAAATCGATTGACAATGAGTCGGTCACTTTTTCCGTAGACTTGGGCAGGAAGGCCATTCACCTTATTGGCTTTAATACCAGCTGCCCAAATAAGGGTATTGGATTTCAGCATTTCTCCACCTTTTAGGGATACCTTACTGCCATCATAGTCTTCAACCATTGCATTGGTTTTCACCTCCACACCTAATTTATTTAGGTACGTTTCTGCCCGATTGGAAGACTTCTCAGAGTAAGCGCCTAAAACCCGAGGGGCAGCTTCCAATAATTGAACTTTCATTTTAGAGAAATCCAATTCTGGATAGTCTTTTGGAAGGATAAATTTTTTCATTTCCGCAATGGCTCCAGCTAATTCAACACCTGTAGGGCCGCCGCCAACGATAACGACATTCATTAAGGTCTCTTTGGCTGCTGAACCGGCTTCATTCAGGGCTTGCTCATAGTTTTCAATAATATTATTACGAAGATCTATAGCTTCCCCTAATGATTTCATGGGTACAGCGTAGCGACTGATGTTTTCATTGCCAAAATAATTGGTATCTGCTCCCAAGGCTAGCACTAGATATTCATATTCGACATATCCAATGTTGGTCAACACTAATTTTTGGTTGGGATCTACTTCCTGGACTTCTGCTACTCGGATGTGGACTTCTTTTTTACTTTGGAAAACCTTTCTCAAAGGGAAAGAAATAGCTGAAGGCTCCAGGCCGGCTGTAGCAACTTGGTAGAACAAGGGCTGAAACATATGGTAGTTGTTCCGATCTATCAAAACGACCTGGTAATTTTGCTGACTAAGTTTGCGGGCAAGCTTCAATCCAGCGAAACCTCCACCTAAAATTACGACCCTTTTTTTATCTGTGGTGGGAATATTGGCGATTGCATTCATAAAGGTGATTTTACTTATATAAACACCTTTAAAGGTGTACTTGTTTGCGAAGCAATAGAAAGTGTTCATAAAACACTAAGTTGACAAAAGTCAATTGCTCGAATGACATATGTAGGCCTTTTGTCTAGTAACATTGTACTAGCTTGCTCTTAGTAAAGAAGCCATACTAACTTATGTTATGATGTGCTACTTAAAAGAATATTTTGTTCGATTTTATTAAGTGGATAGTTGATCAGTAGATGAACTATCCATTTTTATTATTGAAAAGTATTCCTACCCAAACTTTGCTTCTTTTCGCTTGTTCTTTTTGTATAAAAATTAAGTAAACATGATGAACTATCAACTTTTTGGGAAAAGCGGACTACGTGTTTCTCCATTATGCCTAGGAACAATGACTTTTGGTGAAGACTGGGGTTGGGGTGCCAGTAAAGAAGTTAGCAAAAAAATCTATGATACCTTTGTGGAAGCGGGTGGTAATTTCATTGATACAGCAGATGTCTATACAGAAGGGACTAGCGAAGCCTACTTAAGTGACTTTATCTCTGCTGACCGGGACCATATCGTCCTGGCTACCAAATATACCCTTTCCAATACGACGCACAATCCAAACAATTCGGGTAACCACCGTAAAAACCTGGTACAGTCTGTAGAAAAGAGTCTACGTCGGCTCAAAACGGATTACATTGATTTATTGTGGGTGCATGCTTATGATTACCTAACCCCGATTGAAGAAATGATGCGAGCTTTGGATGATCTAGTCCGTGCTGGAAAAATCTTATACATCGGGACTTCGGATGCACCTGCCTGGGTAACTTCTCGTGCCAATACCATGGCAGAACTACGTGGTTGGACGCCTTTCATTGGCAACCAACTGGAATACAACTTGACGGAGCGGACTCCGGAGCGAGACTTATTGCCCATGTCCAAAGAGTTGGGTTTAGGCGTAGTTGCCTGGTCGCCACTCGCAGCCGGTATTCTTACAGGAAAATACCTCGATAAGAAGGGAGAAGGCAGCGGTGGCCGAATGGAAGGCACCACTTCTTACCGATTGAATGATCGCAATGATACTATTGCCAACACTGTTGTGGAGGTAGCAAAAGAGCTAGAGACTAGCCCTGCCCAAGTTGCCTTAGCCTGGCTACGGCATAAACAAACCATCCCGATCATCGGTGCTCGAAAAATTGAGCAAATTAAAGATAATATTGCCTCTCTTGAATTGAATATTCCGGCAGCCCAAATGGAGCGGCTAGATCAAGTAAGTGCTATTGATCTTGGTTTCCCGCACGATTTTGTCTTAAGGGCAGGTGCTCAGAAGATGATTTATGGAGATATGGTTCGTAAGATTGACGGGAACAAAAATCCACATTTGAAATAATAAGTAAGTTGTTGACTTATTTTATTCTCCTACGAATTCATCTGAGGCCCTTACTTTTTCATGGTCTTTATTGAATAGTTGGGCATAGACTAGCAAGCCAATAATCACAAAAGCGCCTAGAAAAACTGGGAATGATTCTGCAATTACATATTGCATCATTTCCAGTTCTCTTCCGATGGAAGCGAGGTTCCAGAAGGTAGCCCCCTGACTAACCAACTCCGTCTGGTTTTGTGAGACAAATTGGTCTTCTACTGCTCCTAATTGATAATTTAAGTACCAAGCTGCTGCTGCTCCGACTGCAACGATGACTAAATTAAGTCTTTTCATTTTTTAAAAATTATGGGTTTTTAAATGTACTACTTCATTTAGGCACCTAGGAATAGGTTACCGGGACAGTCAGGATTTATTAAAAATAGGGGTTTTAAGGATGAATTAAAAATATAATTCTGTAATTATTCAAAAAATAAAAGTCCAACATCACATTTTACTAAATCAGGGAAATAAAAAAAGCCACCAATTTTGATTGGCGGCTTTTTTATTCTTTTTAAAGGTCCTGTTGTTCAGGTCTATCTATTCAAAACCATTCACCCCATTTACAGTCGTATATTTAAAACTAATCTTCCGATCAGGGAAGACTCTTTTAAAGGCCGACTGGCACATCAGGGTGGCTTCGTGAAAACCACAAAGGATTAATTTTAGCTTTCCTGGGTAAGTATTGATGTCACCAATGGCATAAATACCAGGGATATTGGTGCTGTAATCAAAAGTATCTACCTCTATAGCATTTTTAGTAATATTTAGTCCCCAATTGGCCATTGGTCCTAACTTAGGCGCTAAACCAAAGAGTGGGATAAAGTGATCTGTGGCTTGTGTGAATTCGCCTTTTACTTTGTGCTTAATAACCACATCTGTGAGCTGACCGTTACCTCTCAAACCGACTGCTTGAGAATCTGTAAATAGCGAAATCTTACCTTCATTGGCTAATTCCATTACTTTTTCTACAGAATCAGGTGCGCCTCTAAAACTAGAACGACGGTGTATCAACATAACTTCCTCTGCTACATCTGCTAGGAAAATGGTCCAATCCAGGGCAGAATCTCCACCTCCAGCAACAACTACGCGTTTATTGCGGTATTTTTCAGGATCTCGAATAATGTAATCGACTCCTTTATCTTCAAAATGATTTAGATTTTCTAAGGGTGGTTTACGTGGCTCAAAAGAACCTAGCCCGCCAGCGATTGCTATGACTGGCGCTTGGTGTTTGGTACCTCTATTGGTGGTTACGACAAAATGACCATTCTCTAGCTCCTCGATGGTCTCAGCTCTTTCGCCTAAGGTAAAGCCAGGTTTAAAGGTTTCAATTTGCGCCATTAAGTTATCAACCAATTCTCCAGCTAATATAGAAGGATAGCCAGGAATATCATAGATTGGCTTTTTGGGATAAATTTCTGTTAGTTGTCCACCTGGTTGACCAAGTGCATCAATTAGATGACAACGCATCTTTAGCAAACCTGCTTCAAAAACAGTAAATAGCCCAACTGGGCCTGCACCTATAATAAGAATATCTGTCTCAATCATTTTCTATAAAGAATTAAACACTAAATGTTGTTGCAAAACTACGTAAACCCTATTAAAAGCAAGGTATACCACTGACTAATTTAAATCAATGGAGGTAAATGATATTCGTCATGCTTTCTGAAGTGGAACAGCTGAATCAAAGAAAAAGTTGGAATGCGTAATCGTATACTTTTAATTGATGAAGCCTATTTATTATAGTTGTTTTATTTTTTGATTAAAAAAAGTAGTCTTGACAATTGTATTTAGAAGCTATGAATTATGTGTTTACACTACAATGTTATTCAGCTTTTGACTGAATAACAAATATATTATCACTTTTTTAATTACATTTCATATAAACCTATGTTCATATAAATCTTTAAAAATCAATATTTTGTGAATTTAGCTTTAGGAAAACCATTTTTTCTAAAAAATGCAATCAAATTAGTTACAAACGCTTCAAAATTAATCTAGGGCAAACGCACCAAATTTATTTTAGTCAATTATTTCAAATATTAGCTTAATTTTCATTGAAGGCTGCTCTAGCATCTTCATTTTTCGACAATCGCCCGCAAAAAAGGCTTGGTCTGGCAAACCTGCCTGCGCCGAGGCTTCGGCAGGCAGACTCCTCCATCGAACAAGGCCAGTACCCCGCCCACATTTTTATTTTGCTCTTTTTTGTGGCTTTTTTCGTTCAAACAGGGTGCTTTTTAAAAATTTCAATTTTGATGTGTTTGCCCTAAAATTAATCAAAGCTTCTTATAAACGTAAAAAAGGCAAAGCCTCTCGGAAGAAACTTTGCCTTTAATTTTTTATTTAAAACCAGTACTTATTCTTTCTTCAATACTTTAAGTACCTCTGTATTTTCAGAGCCAACTTTAATCCTCACAAAGTACAATCCACTTGGATAGTTTGAGAAGTCCATGTCTCGCTGTACTGTATTAGCATCCCAAGTGACCGTACGAAGTACCGTTCCTTCTGCACTTACCAGCTCAATTTGAATTTCTTCGTCTTGCTTTTTGGCAAACTCCACCATCAAACGTTCCTGTACCGGGTTTGGATAAATCATTACTTCTGTTCCTGGTTCAAATAGCATGAGTTCCATGATATTAGACAATTTAGAAGCACCACTTACATCCGTCATTTTAACTCGGTAAAGGTTCCGTCCTTTTTTAGGCTGCACATCTATATACTCGTAATTTTTATAGCCATCTTTCATATTGGCTGGATCATTAACTTCAGCGATTTTAGCAAAAGTAGTACCTGTTCCAGAATGCTCAATATCAAAGCTATAATCTAAACCATCATTTAAGACCCTCCATTCCAACTTGACTGTTTCAACAGATGGGTCTGCATTGGCATCAACTGCCAGATTTACCTGATCACAGTAAAGTGGTGTAAAGGTACCTAATACCGTCACTTCAGAGAACGTTGTACAGCCATTTTCCGTTACAGTGGCTTTTACAGTATAGTATCCATAACGACTAAAGACAGCACTTACTTCTTTACCCGTTGTACTATTTGGTACTACGCCTTCTGGGAATTCCCAAACTACGTCGGGATTCGCGGTATTGGTTTCTACTTTAAAGACTGCTGGCTGGAAATAACAGAAGATAGGATCTGCAATAATTTCCGCTTTGGCATCGCTTTTAACCTCTACTGTAACAATATTGGCCTCCAAATAATCTTCACATCCTTTGATTCGAACACAACGAGCGAAGTGTGTGGTAGCAAAGATTGGGCCTGGATCATAAGATATACCAGTAGCTCCGGGAATAGGAAGGAATCCTGTCAAGGAGAAATTACTACTTGTTGTAGATTTCATCCACAGGTATTCAATCTCTCCTTCTCCACCGCGAGCTTCTCTAATATTTACAATTGGATCCGGGTCATTACCTGGTGCACAAATCATTTGATCGTAACCAATTTTTCCAGGATCATCAACATTAATACAAATAAAGCTAAAGCCAGCATCAATGGAAAGGTTGGTTTCTCCACCACCGATGGTAACAACAGGGCTCATTAGTGTCTCTGGATCTATGTCACTGTCTTTTTCGTCATCGTCTCCTGCATTAGGTATCGTTGGACCATAGCGCTCATCAAAAGCTACAAAAGTAACTTTATAATCACCGGGTGTCACCTCAAAACAATATCTACCATTTTCATCAGTCATGGTCACATCCACATCTGTAAAGCCTCCACTGCCATCTGGCTGTTGCAGGATCACTTCTACTCCTTCTACCCCAGGCTCTCTAGAGTCCTGTATTCCATCTTCATCCTCATCAATCCAAACAAAATTACCAAGCTTTCCAGGGCATCCATCGGTACTAATCACCAAGGATACTGGTCTAATGGCATCACATTCTTCATCATCATTAGGAATTAGTTTAATTACTAATTCATAAGTACCGGCACCTAAGCTAGCAGGATCGATTTCTGTGACGACTACTCCATCAATACTCAACTCGATCTCTCCTTCTACGGATGTGGTGATTTCTGGAACAAAAGGCTCCGCATTAAGGCAGACTTCTAGTGTCCCCCCAGTAACCTCAGGAACGATGATGTCAGGATAAGCACAGGTACGCGTAGCGATTATGGTATCCATTCCATTAGAGACGCTAATACTATAAGGAACCGCATCTACATGACGGAAATTCAATTCAAAAATTCCTGGACTAGTTTCAGTCAGAGCTGTACCTAATGCTAAAGGCGTAGGCAATGCTGGAGGTGCTGAACTTGCAATATCAAATGCTTCGCTAACAGACACTACGGTCCAAGTTTCGCCAGCTAAACTTTCAATAGCCATTTGTCCAGTAAATTGACCATTATCTTCTGTTGTAGCGTTATTCAAACACTCACAATCTGGTAGTTGTGTAATAGCTGGTGGAGCTACTAAACCTGCATCATAGGTGAGGTCATCCGTTCCTCCAGAAATGAAGATCACATCAGTCATCAACATTTCTCGATCTACATCACTATCCAAGCTATCGTTAGTAATAGCTACATTTGGCATTGTTAAGCGATAATCATCTGGCACACAGAAAGTCAGTTTATAGAAACCTTCTAGCACATCAAATAAGTACCGACCATTTTCATCTGTGATGGCTGTATCCTGATCCGTACGTGCATCTACAACATCAATAGGTGTTAAAATAACTTTGATATCCGGTACTCCAGGCTCATCAGGGTCTTGAACACCGTCACCATTTTCATCCAACCAAACAAAATCTCCAATGGAGGAAGGACAGAATTCGTTGATGACAAATACATCTGCCACCGTTACTCCTTTACATTCCGTTGTATCATTAGGTTGAATTTCTGCTCTTAGCACAAATTCTCCCAGTCCCAATTCGGCAGGATCAAGTACGGTAACTTCTTCATCATTCAAGAAAAACTTAACTTCTCCTTCAATATTTGTCTCTGCTTCTAAGACAATTGGATCTGCATTTAGACAGAAGGTAATACTATCTGCTGGTAACGATTTGATTTCAATTTCAGGATAAAAACAAGTCGCACCGATCGTCAAAGTATCAAATTGATTCGCTACCGTAATATTGTAGCCTTCTTCTTCAACGTGACGGAACATGATCTCGAAATGTCCAGGTTCATCCACAGACTCAGTCAAAATAGTACCAATTGGAACTGGTATAGGTAGCGCGGGAGGTTCTGGACTGTCTTCATTAAACATTCCTTCTTGTGCTATAATAGTCCAGGTATCTCCTGGTACACCTTGTACAACTACAACTTCCTCTCCAAACTGTCCATCTTTACTATTGGTAGCATTATCTAGACAGTTACATGGATCAGCAATAGCAATACCAGGAGCATTGATAAATCCTGCATCCCAAGTAAGGTCTTTGTCACCAGCCATTAGCATGATGGTGTCTGTCATCATACTACCACGGCCAAAGTCATTATCTAATGAATCATTAGAGCCCATATTCTGACTAGTAATTCTTAAAGTATCCGGCTCATTGATTGTTAATTTATATTTCCCTGGTGGTACTTCAAATAAATACAATCCATCAGCATCTGTATAGGCTGTATCTTGATCTTCACGACCATCTGGGTCAATTGGTGTCAAAATAATTTGGATACCTTCTATTCCATGTTCATCCTCATCCTGAATGCCATCTCGATCGAAGTCATACCAGACATAATCCCCAAGTAGCGCATTATTAGGATCCAAGGTAGTAGAACAAGTCGTTTCACACCCCAGAGCATCCGTCACAGTTAAGGAATAATCTCCAGCTCCAACTCCAGTCAAAGTCTGGGTAGTATCTCCATTACTCCAAAGGTAAGTGTAAGGTCCTTGACCACCTACAACAATGGCTTCTAGCTCTCCATCCGTTGCGTCTGCATTACTTGCATTTTGGTTGGTCCGAATGGTACAAATTGGAGAACCAGGATTAACAATAGTTACAGAATCAACAACACTACACTCATTGGCATCCGTCACAGTAACTTGATAAGTCCCCATTGGAACGCCAGTAATCGTATCTGTAGTTGCATTATTACTCCATTCTACTTCATAAGGAGCTGTACCTCCAGAAACGACTACACCTGCCGCACTGGTAGATTGATCTCCACACTCTATATCTAACTTTCCGATGTCAACCTTAAGGCTATCGGGCTCGGTAACCAAGAAGGTTGCCGTCCCTGTACAATCCATCGAATCTTTTACTTCCACGCTATAAAGTCCAGCTGGAACATCAATCAGGGTTGAATCTGTAGAGCCATTACTCCAAGCATAGGTATAAGGCGCCATGCCTCCAGTAATTTCAATACTGACACTGCCGGTTGAGTCACCAGCACAGCTTGTATTTTGAGGCATACCAGTAACCAATATTTCATCTATGATGGTCACTCGACCTACGGCCTCTGCCTCACAACCGTTATCGTCCGTAACAGTAACTCTGTATTCTCCTGAGCCTAAGCCCGTAATTCGATCATCAGAACTTCCTGTATTCCAAGAATACCTGAATGGGCCAACGCCACCATCTACTTCGACGATAGCTTCTCCGGCATCTACACCGCCACAGACAAACTCAGTTATCCGAACGATAGCACTAATAGCAGAACTTTCTGCAATTGTTGCACTATCTATCACACTACAGCCATTGGCGTCTGTGAGTGTGAGTATATAAGTTCCTGCCAATAATGAATCGGTAGTGGCAGTAGTATCTCCATTACTCCATTCGTAATCAAAAGGTGCCGTACCTCCTAGTGGAGTAGCAATTATAATTCCTTCCGCCTCACCTTGACAGACACTTGTGGTGGCATCTAGCATGACATCTACTGCTGGTGGTTCAATAATGGTAACCGTTGCTTCTACAAAACACTCATTAGCATCTGTAACAGTAACGGTGTAATCACCAGCTGTTAAAGAATCAATTACTGCTGTGGTATCTCCATTGCTCCATTCGTAAATAAAAGGACCAACGCCGTCATCTACTACCACGCTAGCGGTTCCATCATCTGCTCCACAGGTTGTAATATCTGTTTTGGAAGCAGTTATTTCTAGCGAATCTGCTTCTGAAACAATCTCAAATCCAATTCTTTGGCACCCCACATCATCAGTAACCGTCACTCGGTAAACGCCGGGCTCAAGTCCAGAAATGGTTGCAGTGGTTTCATCATTACTCCATAAATAGGAATAAGGCGCGACACCATTTGACGCAACGACTGTTGCAGATCCATCATTTGCCTCTGGGCAAGATTCATTTTCACTGTCTGTACTGATGGCTATTTGGGAAAGTGGAGCCAAAGTAACGGAGTCAACAACCTCACAGTTATTGGCATCCGTAGCGGTCACTGAATAAGTACCTGCTCCTAATCCGGTAATAAACTGAGTGGTATCACCCGTATTCCATAAGAAAGTGTACCCAGGGGTTCCTCCTGCTACGTTAGCGGTAATTTGACCATCTGTGTCACCAACACAGGTGGGACTAGATGTCCCTAACAGGATAATTAAATCTGGCGGCGCAGATATTGTCCCGCTAGCAGTAGCTGTACAGCCACTATTATCAGTCACAGTAACCGAATAAGTACCTTCCGCTAAACCAGAAACGGTTTCGGTGGTATCTCCAGTGCTCCATTCAAAAGCTAGAGGTGCATCTCCTCCCGTTGTTGCGGCAGTTAAGGTACCATCATCACTATCAGGGCAGGTGAGGTCTGTGGTTAATACATTTACATCCAAAGGTGTGGCATCAACGGTGATACAGGCAATCAATCCACAAGAAGCAGCATCCGTAATCGTAACACAGTATTGTCCGGCGCTAGTTACTGTAATAGAAGCGGTAGATTCTCCCGTTCCCCATTTATAGGTATAAGGACCTCCTACTCCACCACTGCCAACGGCAGTAATCGTAGCCGGCAAGTCACAATCATCTGCAGTCAATTCAGCAGTCACTCGAGAAGGCTGAGTAAGTGTGACATTTTCCACTTTGCTTAAGCTATTGGCATCTGTCACTGTGACGGTGTAATCCCCAGCGCTCACATTTTGAATGGTAGCCGTGTTTTGTCCGGACTCCCAGGCAAAAGTGTAGGGACCGACCCCACCATTTGCAATAGCAGTAATGCTACCCGTAGGCAAACCATGACAAGAAGGCTCCATGGTTGTAAAAGTTACATTGAGTTGCG
>CAXIDD010000026.1:0-16842 GCA_964021975.1 uncultured Saprospirales bacterium
ATGGGTGGCCATTTTAGGAGAAAGTGGTTGTGGGAAAAGTACTTTATTACAACTTTTACAAAAATTCTATATTCCAGAGTCTGGGCAAATATTGGTCAATGGTACCTCCTTGGATATGCTAAGTTTTGAGGGTTGGCGCAGTCAAATTGGAGTGGTACCGCAAGAGATTAAGTTGTTTAATGGCACTTTATTGGATAATATTCTACTGGGGCAATCCCTGGAAGATCCGCACAAATTGGATGATTTTTTAAAAAAATACGGATTTGATACTTTTTTTCAACAATTTCCTAACGGCTATGCTACCATGTTGGGAGAATCTGGTGTAAATATTTCTGGCGGACAACGTCAGTTGGTCGCTTTAGCAAGAGCCTTGTACCACCAACCCAAGGTACTTTTACTAGATGAGCCTACGGCGGCCTTAGATCGGAATACAGAATTGTTCGTTTTAGAATTATTAGCTGAATTATCTTCGGAAGTAGCTATTATTATGTTGACTCACCGCCTGCGTACAGCCAGAGCGGCGGATCGCATCTACATTATCGAGTCAGGACAGATTAGCCAAGAAGGACAACATGAAGAATTGATTCGAGGAGAGAATCTCTACGCCCAAGCTTGGTCAGATTTAGGAGTGGTGGCTTAGTTTTTTTGATGAGATAGCCGAAGTCTGAAGACTTCGGCTATCCTATACTGCGAATATCTCCCAGAACTACTTCAACCGATACATCCAAACACTATCCACTTTAGGCCCACTGATCTTCAAACCATAGCGTCCAGATAATTCCTTTTGAAGTTCTTCGAAATCTAAGTTGAGAAGTCTGATTTCGTATAAATTATAGTCGTCGCCTGCATAGCGAAGCTTATTTCCCCAATGTTGCTCTTGCAAGCTAGCGGTAATCTTTTTCAAATTGGTGTATTGGAAAATTAGGCTATCGGGAGATATTTGAATTTGAGATCCCGCTTCTGGCCCTTGCTCATAAGCGACTAATTTACTTTCATCTCCAATGGTGACTTCAAATAAATCAATGGGCTGTTTGGTACGTTCTAACGAAAGGTCTAAATGCTCTTCTAATGCCTGAACCAAAAGGCGTTTTAAGTCTAAGGTCGATACTTTGGGCTTGAAATCTAGCTTAAGCATCTTTTGCCCAGTAGTATCGGTAGCTTGATAACGACTCGAATCATTGGTGATTAGAAAGCGGAATAGATCATCTACACTAATTTGCTCAAAAGAGACCTCGTTTGGCTCGATCTGGTTATTTACATTTGTGGAAAGTTGATCTGCACTGATCCATTCATAAGTCAGTCGGTAGTTCTCCGTTTGATGGACACCCGCTTCAGCTGGAGCTAAAAGTGCGATGCTAACAAATAGTAAGTTATGCGAACCATGTAGCAAGACGGCCCACCAAAAGCCCAGACGTAAACGAATGAACCCTAATAAACTGCCCAGTAATATTTGTGGCATTACCAATAATGGAGCCCAGAGCATCAATTGCCAAATCGGACCTTCTGCTTTAAAATTGGCGACATGAATTAAACCAAAAGCAAATACTGTAAAGTAGAATACGTAGGTATAATTTTTTTGCCACCAGGTATGAAAGCCCTGCACACCATTTTGATAAGTAGCTTTCCCACCAAGACGAAGCGGGGATAAAAAGATTTGGAAGAGATAAGCTCTTTCCCACCGTAGTGGTAAACGAAAGATCAATTCTTCCCATATTGGTGCCATGACTGCCACCAGAAATAAAGTTACTGCTACTGGAGTGTCTCCCAGCATATCAATGAGCTTATGGTCTTCGCCATTAATTACTTCAAAATGCTCTGCAAGGAGAAAGAAAGAAGAAGATAACATAACGGGCAACAAGAAAATCAAGTAAGCCGTGAAAAGGAGTTTTATTTTTGACTTGGTAGGTTCAGATTGTGCAATGTGTTCTTTAGGCTTTCGCAAAAAAGCTAGTAATTCTTTAAAAGTAGAAGCAAACATAAGTTGGGGATTTCTTAAAAAACTTCAGGTTACAAATTAGCCACATTAATCATTTTATCTTCCAACTCATGGACCAATTGCACGAACCTAGGATTGCGTTTAATTTCGCGAGTCCGTTCAAAAGGAAGATCGATCTTGAGGTGCTCTACAAATTGCGATGGTGCCGATTTCATAATATAAACATCATCCCCCAAGTAAACCGCCTCAGAAATATCGTGCGTTATGAATATAATGGTTGGATGGAATTTAAGCCAAAGGTTAGACAATAAGTCCTGCATTTGTAGGCGCGTATTGATATCTAGTGCCCCAAAAGGCTCATCCATCAACAAGATTTCTGGATTGGCAATCATACTCCGCGCGATGGCTACTCTTTGTAATTGACCTCCAGATAAGGTAGGATACTGAGCATATTTATTTTCGTGTCCCGCTAGCCCGACCAATTCAATCATTTCTCGGGCGCGTTCTTCTCGTTCCTTTTTTCCAATGCCTTTGTACTTTAAAGCGAGGGCAACATTTTCCAATACGGTCATCCAGGGTAGAGAAGAATAACGTTGGAACACCATACTTACTCTGTTGTTGGCATCAATGGGTTTGCCATGAATCAACACTTCTCCCGCCGTTGGTTTTTGTAAACCAGCAATGTAGCGTAGTAGCGTAGATTTTCCACAGCCAGACATACCCATGATGACCACAAATTGGCCTTGATCAGGTTTATCTTCTACTAGGAAGTTTAAATCTTTGATGATGTAGTTAGCGCCACCATCATAACTCTGCTCAATCCCTTTGAGCTCAATAATATTCGGTAGTGTTGAATCCTGAAAAGGCATAGCTACGGTTAATTGGAGTGTCTCGTAATTACCAGCTAAACTACTAAATTAATCCCAGTTGAATAACAATTTCTCATTTAGAAATGTCCCAATCTTCGGTCTGATAATCAGGACTGGAAAATTATTAACGAAGTTGCTGCCTTCTATCTTGCTACCCACGAGCAGATGTTCTGGATTGAAGGGAGAAACAGCCGCATTCCAAATTTTCTGAGCGTCCTTAGGACTTAGGTAAGCTTCTTGGCCTAAATAGAAAGGAACTGCTTCTAGTTTTATTCCTTTGATAAAAGGATCGGTTCCATGGTCTGTAGTCACATGCTTTTGTGATAATTGATTTAAAATGGCAGTATGAAAATTATCAGGATAAAAGCTCAATTCAGCGGTATGGAGGTTTTTTTGATGCTTTTCGGTAAATGAATTAAGATGTTTTTGAAGGCCAATATTGATCCCAGGAACGGTTGTAGTATCTTGAACCTGACCACCTAAATAGGTGCTGAACAATAGGCTAAAAGAACAGCTGATAATAAGTGATTTCATGTGATCTTTTTAGGGTTTAAATTGGTATACCTCACTTAAAATAAACACATGGAATGATAGTTTGTTTTCGGAGGCATTCTAGTTATTCCTATTGAGAAAATACTGCACACCGATGGAAAATCCTAGTGAAAGACCATTATCAGCAAGCAGTTCGTCGAAGTCATCACCTGCACCATTGGTAAACATTACTTCAGAATTAGTGCCAAAGTTATAGTTTAGATCTATGCCCATGTCAAAAGCTAAGTTAGAATTCAAAAACCAGTTGGCGCCCCATCTACTGTTTAAGAAGAAAGCAGAAAGATCTGAGTTGAAGTTGCCATCAAAACGAACTCTTGCACTCGTAAAACTTACGCCTGCTTGTCCGAACCAGCGCCAGTGCTTTTGTTCATTTCCCAGATAATAACGAGCAAAGGGTGCCAGGGACAAGCTACTCGTTTGTAAACTAAGATCACTACCTAAATCACTTGCTAGGTTAGCACTTAACTGAGCGCCCAACAACCATTGCTCACTGAGGAATATACCTCCACTAGGATTGAGGCTTAATTGCAAAAACTCTGTGAAACCAGAGCCTATACCTGTAATAGATGCTGTCGCAATACCCGTATTGATCAGGAGGTCTCCTTTGCCAAAATTAGAAACACCTGTTTTCCAGTTATCTCGATCTGCTTTACTCATGAAGGATCGGAGACCTAAATTAACATTAATCACGTCTTGATTATTATTCCCAATGGCTGTGTAAGTCGCATTAGCATCTAAAGCAACGTTTTGATTCAAAAAGCGGTTAAAACCAAAAGTAAGATTGTAGGCAGAGTTGTCCAGCTCATTCAAATTAAAGCTTGGGACAAAACCAGCATAAAATTTATTCTTCTCTGCAGCAGGATTGAAATAATACCGTACTTCCGGCTGGATGAAGCTATTGTCACTCACACTAATATTGTCATTGGTAAAAGTTCCTACGGCTCCACCTACGAGCCAGTGGTCATTGATCATAAAAGCGATGGCAGGATTAAAATCAATGGCATAGCCCTGAAATTGATCACTTTCTGCCCAGGTGTAACTGGCACCTATATTGCCACCAAAGGAAATGGTTCCTTTTTCAATTTGACCTTGTAGAAGCTTGGCGCTTAATAAGACACAGCAAAAAATAAGGGTAAAGTTTTTCATAGGGCCTTTTTTAGGGTGAAACAAACTCTGTATAAAAGACCCTATGAAAATTAGAATTGTTGGCTATTTAGTTAATTATTTTGTATCCAATTCAAAAGATAATTTACCGCCTTTAACCAGATCTTGGTGATCAATAAAAAAGGACTTATATTTTTTACCATTCCAAGTCATTTTTTTGATAAAGTTGGCTCCTTCTTGGGAACGTTCGGCTTCAATAATCAATTTTTTACCAGCGTAATAATCAGGGTCTAATTTAATTTCGACCTCATCAAAAACAGGGCTACTAATCGCATAAGACATATCACCAGGGCAATGTGGATAGATACCCATCATACTATAAATCAGCCAAGTACTTAGGGTGCCCGTATCATCGTTACCAGGAATACCTGCGGGGCCGTTAAAATAATATTTGTCCATTAGTTCATGCACGCGTGCTTGGGTCCGGTGCTCTTCTCCGGGAATAAAATTATACAAATAGGCATAGGTAATATCAGGCTCATTGGCCATGTCGTAATTGTCGGTTTGGAAGCACGAATCGAGTGCCGATAAAAAAGCTTTATCGCCACCTAATAAGGTTTTTAAGCCATTAATATCATGGGGGACGTAAAAACGATATTGCCAGGCATTCCCTTCTACATAACCAATGACTGGCTCGAAGTTTTTACCTGCCTCAGGGTTAAATGGATCCAGCCAGGAGCCATCTTCTAGTCTGGGCCGTAACATCCCGGTGCTGGGATCGAAGTAATTGCGATAAGACAAAGATCGTTTTGAAAAATATTCGTAGTCTTCGTTTTTACCGAGGGCTTTGGCCAGTTGCGCTAAATTCCAATCTGATATATTGTATTCCAAGGTGGTGGAAACGGTTCCACCGGGAGCTCCTTTGGCATTTTCAGGGATATACCCCAATGAATCATAATAGCTGATGCCTGGCCGTAATTTATTTTGCTGCAATTGCAAGGCGGCTTTTTTAGCAGCTTGGTAAGCCTTTTCAACATCAAAATTGGTTAATCCACGGAGGTAACTATCCGCAATGACGGGCGTTGCTGGGTCACCGACCATCACAGAAGTTTCCATACTGAGTAATTCCCATTTAGGTAACCAGCCGCTTTCCTGGTACATGTCAACCATACTGTGGAGCATGTCTTCTTGTAGTTCTGGATAAACTAAAGATAGAAATGGATGTACATTTCGGTAGGTGTCCCAAAGTGAAAAGACGGTGTAGCGGTTTTTACCACCACTGTTTTTAATATCATTGGACTCCATGGCTGGATAATCTCCGTTGACATCTTGTAGGACATTGGGATGCATCAGAATGTGGTAAAGGCCGGTGTAGAAAATGGTTTTTTCATCCTTAGTTCCGCCTTTAACTTTTATTCTTGCTAAGAGCTTATTCCAAGCTTGTTTGGTGTTTTGCTGGGTCTGAGCAAAATCAAAATTAGTTTGCTCTGCAGCTAGATTTAGTCGGGCATTCTCGATGCTGACGTAAGAAACGCCAACCTTGACTTCAATGGCCTCTTGTTCTTCCACATCAAAAGAAAAATAAGCACCGAGGTTTTCTCCAGCAATTTCGCGTGTGTAGCCCACGTAAGGTTTGAAGGCATCATTGTATTTGGTCCAGGCACCTTCTAATTCACCATATTTGGGCATCTTTTTCCAGGCACCAAAGTTTTTAGCTGGACGGCTGAACTGAGCTACAAAATAGACTGGACGGACATCTTCCGGATTGTAGCAAAAAGTACCAATCATTTTAAAACCTTCGACTTCAGTAGGAGAATTAACTTTGAGCATAGCACCTGTTTCATTGGTTAGTCCCAGTCCCAAGTTTAGCAGGATATTGGCTTGCCCTTTTGGGAATGTATACCGACTGAGTCCGGTGCGTTGAGTGGCAGTCATTTCTGCTTTAATATTATGTTTGTCTAATTGACAACTATAATAGCCGGGGCTAGCATTTTGCGCACTAAAAGTGGTGCCATAAGCTTCGGGGTCTAAAACTAGATCACCCGACGTTGGCATCAGCAAAATACTTCCTAAATCTGGGCAACCAACTCCACTTAAATTGATGTGGGAAAAACCAGTCAAGAACTTATTCTCATTAACATAAGGGCGAGAATGCCATTCACTATCCTTTTCAAAAGGATTCTCTTCTCCTTTCTTAAAAGCTACATTAAAGGGAACCACTGAGACCATTCCGTTTGGCATGACTGGCCCAGGATGCGTCGCACCATAATTGGAAGTACCAATGAAGGGATTCACATAATCTACCAGTTCTTGGGCTATAAGGCTATGCAGGATAAAGAAGGTGCAAATACTTAGGACTAACTTTCTCATAATGCTTTTCCGGTTTGGTGGTTTTTTGGTCTGTGTTTTAGTTTTTGGCAGCTGCAATTTCAGATAGCCGACGTTTTCAATCTTCGGCTATCTGAAACTGTGACTACCTCCTTTAATAGTACATCTTAGATGCAGGACGATCTTCTGGAGCTTGACCAAAAGCTGGATTAGGTTCTGGTCCCAGCATAAACTCCAGCGTGCCGCCTTCCATCATATCTTGATGGGTCAAATAACTTTTGGTATATTCCATACCATTTCTTTTGACGGATTGGATATAGAGGTTGTCTCTTGAGACATTACTTTTTACCGTAAAGGTCTTTCCGTTAGACAACTGAATACTTGCTTCTCCGACGACTGGTGTGCCGAAAACATAGGCCCCATTCACAGGGTTAGCTGGATAAAACCCGAGAGAAGAAAATAAGTACCAGGCCGACATTTGGCCACAGTCTTCGTTGCCACAAAGACCATCTGGCTGATCGGTGTATAGACTATCTAATATGTAGCGTACTTTTTCTGCGGTTTTATACTGCTCTCCCACGTAAGAATACAGGTAAGTGGTATGGTGACTAGGTTCGTTGCCATGAGCATATTGTCCAATCAAGCCGGAAATATCAGCAGATGCACCTTCATTCAATTCCGAAGAAACACTAAATAAACTATCTAGTTTATTAATAAAATTGGTTTCGCTTCCTTGTAGTTCTACCAGCCCTTCCACATCATGCGGTGCCAACCACAAATATTGCCAGGCGTTCCCTTCTGTGAAATCACTCTCCATGTGTACGATGTAAAAGGGATCAAAAGGAGTACGCCAACTACCGTCGGCCATTTTACCACGGAAAAATTTCGTTTCCGGATCAAAGTAATTCTGGTAGAACTTAGAGCGCTCCATGAATAATTCATAGTCTTCATCCTTTCCGAGGGCTTTGGCCATTTGGGCGATTCCCCAATCATCAATAGCGTATTCTTGTCCTTTGGAGACGGAGGCTTCTGCACTGTCAGCAGGTACATAGCCAAAGTCATTAACGAATTTAAGTCCGTCGCCATCTGGTGTTTGAGTAGTTTTTACCATCGCATCATAGGCTCTTTCTATATCAAAACCTTCGATTCCTTTAAAGTAGGCATCCACAATTGGAGGAATGGCATGATAGCCCACCATGGTGTTTGTTTCATTACCTGCTAAATGCCAGACGGGTAGCCGCCCTTGATGATCAGAGATAGCAAGCATTGAATTGATAAAATCACTGGTTTCTTCTGGATGCGTGATGGTGAAAAATGGGTGTGCTGCCCGATAAGTATCCCAAAGCGAAAAGATGGTGTAATTATCAAAATCAGCAGCTGGATAAACTTCTTTATCTGTACCGCGGTAATCTCCATTGTGATCATTAAATAAGGCAGGGAAAATCATTAGGTGGTAGAAAGAAGTATAATAGGTGGTTTTGACCCGATCACTTGCCTGGGCAATGTTGATTTTCCCTAATTCCTGCCGCCAGATTTCTTGGGCCTTTGCTTTATGTTGATTGAAATCCCAGTCAGGGATTTCAGCTTCAATATTTGCTAAGGCGTTTTCGGCGCTTACTGGAGAGATGCCGACTTTGACGTAGATGATTTCGCCTTCTTCTGTATCAAAGTTGAGCATGGCGCGCACGTATTGATCTTGAATTTCGGTTCCTTCAACGAAGGCATCACTTTTGACCAACTGTAAGCCCTTCATTGGCTTGGAAACTTTGATGGCATAAAATAGGCGTTGGTCCTTAGCCCATCCTGCCGAAAAGCGATGACCTATAATTGTTTGATCATCTACTTGCTTGATCCTACCTTCTACTGCATCATCCCAACCGATTCCCCCGGCAATATCTACGGCGATGTGTGCTTCTGCTGCTTTTGGGAAAGTATATTTGTGGAAGCCAACGCGCTTGGATGCGGTTAAATCAACGGTGATGTCATAGTTCTTTAATTTTACTTGATAGTAACCTGCTTCAGCTACTTCTTCATCGTGTCCATACAGACCAGCATAACCGCTAAAAGGATCTTCTTGGGTACCAGGATTGGTCTTTGCAGGTCCTGTGTAAGGCAAAAGCATGACATCTCCAAGATCACCAATACCGGTACCACTTAAATGCGTTTGCGCAAAGCCGACCATAACAGTATCAGAGTAATGGTAGCCAGAACACCAATCCCAGCCACGGGTAAAGTTGGTAGGGCCAACCTGGACGGCGCCAAAAGGTACATTCGCCCCAATGAATACGTGCCCATGATAGTCTGTACCAATATACGGATCAACAAAATCAAGTGGATCGAAAGAAATCGTAGCGATTGTTTGCTCTGCTGCGTTATTTTCAGGTTGGCAACCAAGGAAGGTGATCAAACCTGCGAATAGAATAATGTAGTTAAAAACACGTATCATGTTTTCTGATTTTATTTAAGTAATTGCTCGCGTAGGCACAGCTTACGCTAAACTTAATATTTTGTCTCCAGCATAAGTTTTACTTACACTACAAGTAGGTTATTAATTGCCGTTGACAATTATTTCGTCAATAAATAAAAAGGAGTCTGCTCCTTGAGCTTTATGCCAAGCTGGATTACTGACAATATTTTCAGCTGTCACTTTTAAGTAACGCGCCTTCTTTTTTAAGGAAACAGGAAACTCATAAATTTTTCCATTCAGGCGCATCAAATTTTGATCAGGCGTATAACGCACAGGAGCGGAATAAGTCTTACCATCTTCAGAATATTGCACCTCAATTGCTTTGGGGATAAAAATGTAGTTGCCTTGGTCTTGCATACAACGGATAGTGACGTTCTCAAGGTTCATCATTTGCTTTAAATCAATTTCTGCGTCTAGATTTGCTTTTAAAAAGCCCAACCAGCGACCATCCGTGAAGTCTAAGGTTCCTCTTTTATTATCGAGCAGCGTGGCACCACCATGGGCGCGGTATTTTACATAGGGCGCATGGTTTAAATGTATTTTAGCACCAGCTGCTTTATTGGCTAAGGGCGGTAGTTTTTTGGGAATGTCATCAGGGCTAGCATAAGTCCATTCTAGGTAGGCTTTCGTCAATTCCGCTACTTTTTTAGGGTATTTAGAAGCGACATTTTGACTCTCGCCAATATCCTGGGCTAGATTAACTAGAAAAAGCTGATCTTTTTCAGGGTCAAGAGGGTATTTCTGAGTAGGATCCCTGGGGTTACCAATGAGCTTCCAATCTCCTTGACGGATGGCCCATTGGCGGCCTAGTTTCCAGACACCATCTTGTCTACCGGCTGCCTCAGGATTATCCATGATGGCACGGATGCTTCGTCCTTCTACTTGCGCTGGAATATTTTCTACCTGGCACCATTCTGCGATGGTGGGTAAAAGATCCATGCTCATAGCAAATTGATCGCGGGTAGTGCCAGCATCGAGTTTATTGGGCCAGCTGACTACAAAAGGTACTCTAATGCCGCCTTCAAAAAGCGACATTTTAGAGCCTCTGTAAGGGCCTGCGTATCCGCCACCTTTAAAGGCTCTTTCTTCCATCGAGTGTCCATGGTCAGACATAAAAATTACAATGGTATTCTCGCGTATTCCTTCCGCTTCTAAGGTATTGATCAGCCGGTCAATATTAGCATCCATAGTGGAAACAAAGCCTGCATAATCCCTGCGGGGCATTTCCATATCCGCATAATGCTGGCGCCATTTACTCTTTGGCTGGTAAGGGTAGTGTGGTACATTGATGGCATAATACATAAAAAAGGGATCTGCCTTATTCTCTTTAATAAAGGCATCTGCTTTATCCGCCATTAAATCAGGAAAAAATTGGCCGTCACGGTAAATCATTTCTCCATTCTCCCAAAGGTCATGTCGGTTGGGACCATTCCAATAAAAGAAGTGGGAGTAGTTGTCGATACAACCACCCATATGGCCAAAAGAATAATCAAATCCTTGTTGATTGGGCATCGTCTCGGGCGTGAAGCCAAGATGCCACTTACCGATGTGCCCCGTTTTATAACCTTTCGTTTTCAAAACTTCTGCTATGGTGATTTGCTCGGTAGGCATACCAGAGACCCCTTCTTTAGAAGAAGCATTTCCGGGTAGTCCCGCTCCGTGGGGCGTACGTCCAGTCAATAATGCAGCTCTAGAAGGAGAGCAAAGTGCGGCACCTACATAAAATTGTGTAAATCGGAGCCCCGTAGCTGCCAAACGATCAATACCTGGGGTGGTCAAATCTTTGGCCCCATAGCAATTGGCATCCAAGGATCCTTGGTCATCGGATAGAATTAGGATTACATTGGGCAAGGGTTCTGTTTGCGCACACAGAAACACGGTAAAAAAAAGGCTAAAAAGGCTACAGATTTGATATTTGGTGACTTTGCTACGAAACATTCTATTTAAATAATATAAATTCTTAAAACTTAATTTTAAATTGGTCCGCCGCTAACGACAAATTCGGTAGCACAAAATAGCAAAAATTAACTAAAACCACCATGAGTCTAGCGCCAATTGACATTGTCATTATCCTATTGTATTTGGTCTTTACTATTTTTTTCGGATTCTGGGTTTCTCGCCGGGCTTCTAAGGATTTACGTTCCTATTTTTTAGGTGGGAACAACATCAAATGGTATTTACTTGGATTATCTAACGCGTCTGGGATGTTTGATATTTCGGGGACGATGTGGACCGTGACTTTATTGTTTGTTTATGGTTTGAAAAGTGCATGGATTCCCTGGCTATGGCCCGTTTGGAACCAGGTATTCATTATGGTGTTTCTAGCTATTTGGCTACGGCGATCAGGAGTGATTACGGGGGCGCAATGGATTACTTTTCGATTTGGAGATGATCGAGGCGGACGTTTGTCGCATATTATTGTTACGGTCTTTGCGGTGATCAGTGTATTTGGATTCATCGCCTACTTTTTTGAGGGGATTGGCAAATTTGCGACGGTGTTTTTCCCTTGGGATTTGTCTTTTGCTATCGGGATGATAGAGATCACATCTGAGCAAGCCTATGCTTTGTTGATTATAGGGGTTACCACTTTATATACCATAAAAGGAGGGATGTTTAGCGTGGTAGGTACGGAAGTGATGCAGTTTGTGATCATGACCATATCTTGTATCGTAGTAGGAGTAATTGCATTTAATACCGTGACTGCTGCACAGATTGATGCTGCGGTTCCGCCTGGCTGGAAAGAACTCTGGTTTGGTTGGGAAATGAATCTTGACTGGACGGGTTATCTGGATAGTGTTAATGATAAGATTGAAGAAGATGGATTTGGGATGATCGGCTCTTTGTTTATGATGATGATCTTCAAAGGAATTTTTGCCAGTTTGGCTGGACCAGTTCCGAGTTACGATATGCAGCGCGTTTTGTCCACTAAAACGGCCTCAGAAGCAGCCAAAATGAGTGGCTTGACCATGTTGGTACTTTACTTCCCTCGTTATTTAATGATTGCTGGGTTTGGGGTGTTGTCTTTAGTTTATTTGGTGCCCGAATTTCAAACAATGGGGACTGTTGACTTTGAGACGGTACTGCCTTTGGCCATCGAGCGATTTGTGCCCCCTGGTTTTCAAGGTCTACTGATTGCGGGGCTTCTAGCTGCTTTCATGGGTACTTTTGCAGCTTTTATTAATGCGGCCCCTGCTTACCTGGTGAATGATTTGTACAAAAAATACATCAATCCAGATGCGGAGCCTAAGACTTATGTTCGCTATAGTTACATTGCTTCGGTCGTATTGGTCGTGATTGGTGTGATTGGAGGTTTCTTTGCAGGCTCTATTAACTCCTTGACTTTGTGGATTACCTCTGCATTATACGGTGGTTATGCAGCGGCCAATGTCTTGAAGTGGATTTGGTGGCGCTTTAATGGTTATGGTTACTTCGGCGGTATGCTTGCGGGGCTAATTGCCGCGACCATAATCCCTTACTTATTCCCCGGTACTTCCGCGATTTATCTTTTCCCCTGGATTCTATTAATTTCCTTCATCGGGTGTTTCTTAGGCGTTGTATTGGTACCTGCAGACGCGGAGGAAGTGCTAAAGAATTTTTACAAAAAAACCAAACCGTGGGGATTTTGGAAGCCCATTCGCGAAAAAGTACAGGCGGAAGATCCTGACTTTGTTCCAAATCGTCATTTTAAGAGAGACGTATTAAATGTACTCATTGGTATCGTGTGGCAAATGACTTTAACGATTATGCCTATTTATTTGATGATTAAAGAATGGTCTTTCTTCTGGATAACCTTTGGTATTTTTGTAGTGACTACTTATCTGCTTAAGATTTTATGGTATGACCATTTGGAAGATTAAGTGATTGTAATAAATAGCAGTAGTCCTCTTACCTAATTCAGGTAAGAGGACTATTGTTGCAGTAAAATTTAATATTTACCAGCTAGCAGCTGCTAAAGCTCTACCGAAGTCGCCTATGTCATCAACTCTGGTATTACACATAATTGCGATGGCTAAGTCTTTGCCAGGTACACAAATTAGGTAAGCTCTGGAGCCCGGTTGCCCGCCAGATTTGGCAAAATAGCGTTGTCCACTTCTTGTCCCTAGATTCCAGCCATTAGCATAGTTGGCACTATTATCAGGTTTAGTTAACATTTGGTCTATAGTAGCCTGACTTATGATTTTACCGTCGATTAGTTTCATACCAAACTGGGCTAAATCATAAGCTGAAGACTCCATGCCACCGCCTGCATACTTCCAACTTAAGCTTTTTCTATTTAATTCCCGGAAAGTACCATTGTTTAGTCTTTCATAAATTTTGGTATGATTAGGCCCTAATCTCAGGTGGTTTTCACCTTTGAGTGTTGGTAATTGATAGCGATTGCTTATTTCTTGTACCAGGATATTATTAAAGCTTTGGTTTAGTTTTTTCTCCATGGCTGCTGCTACAAGTGTATATCCATGGGTAGAGTAAAAGTAAGTATTATTAGGTGCCAAGGTCACTAATTCATCACGTGCAAATAGTAGACTTGCGGCCAAAGCATTGACAACTGCGATATTCGTACCATGAATTAAAGGATCTCGATTAGATGTGTATGCTCTTACTCTCCCTCGATTGCTGAGTAATTGGGTAATGGTCTGCGTATGGTGTTCGGGTATACTAGGTTCATATCTACGGACCGTTTGGTTGATGTTTAATTTCCTTTGCTCATGTAATTTGAAAGCTAATACGCCGGTAATCCCTTTACTTACAGAAGCCATCCGATAAATGCTGTGGCCATGGACTTTTCTGCCACTAGTGTGATCAGCCAGGCCAAATCCTTGCAGGTATTTCAGCTCTCCCTTTTGTATGATAGCGATACTCATTCCTTGAGACGGATTATCTGCTTGGAATTTTTTAGCTAGATTGGTTACCGTGTTTTTCTTAGACCATCTGTAGCGATCCTCATTCATCACCCATACACCAGCGTATCTTCTCCCCTGAGGCGTGGAGTAGACTTCGATATCTTCTAGTCGATAGCCTTGATCTTCGTATACTGACCTTTTATTATCAAAGTCAATGGCCTTCATATCTCGATTAGCCTTCCAACCTCTGGTTTCTTTTACATAAATGGCAGCATAGAGTTGTGAGCGGCCATTTTGATAGGACTCTGTATCCAAAAGGCGGTAGCCTTTTTTACTCATTTCCTGAAAGCGGGTACCAAATGTACTAGCGGACATATTGCGGTATTGAGTCCACTGTTTGCGTTGCTTATTTTCTACCCAAATAACCGAGTAGCGTATCTCATTACCTATCTTGTAGGCATCTACATCTACTGGCATATAACCTTTATCACTGTATTCTTTAAAGCGTTTGCCATAAGAATCAGAGGTGATGTTGCGGAAAGAGACCCATTTATAGTTCTCGGTATTTTTGATCCATAGGGCACCATAATAGCGTTTTCCTCTATATAAATGAGATTCTTGATCAACGGGACGGTAGCCTTTGGCTTTCATGTCTTTCCATTTGGTATTGTATTGCTCACTCGTGAGCCCGGTTTTAAGATCGTATGCTCTTCGATCCTTATTTTGCCGAAAAACAACGGCATAGGTTCGGGAATTTCCACCCATTACTTCAATATCAACAGGACGCATCCCTTTTTTACTCATTTGGCTTAGAGTTCTCTGATAGGTACTTGCGTTTAGATCACGGAAGGCGGCCCAATCATGCTGGCCAGTTGGTTGGTCTATGAGGCCCTGGGCTAAACCGGAAGTGTAATTAGCTAGTAGGATGAAAATTAGAAAGCAGATTCGCTGTGTTACAAAAAGATGTTTCATGAATTTAAAGTTTAAGGTTTAATTGAATTCACCTTAATAGTTAAATGACTCATGAAAAGTGTGACCCTCTTTTGTGATTTTTTTTAACTATTTCTCAGAATCGCATTATAGAGTCACCAAATTGCTAAAAAAATAATGATCTACGTCATTAAATCTTATTGTGATTCCATAATTAGTAGAAAAGCAAGATTATGCTAAGTAATAAATCCTTATAAAGAGGTCGTTTAACCCTAGTGAGATCAAGGTTTCGCAATGTAGGTGTGACTACGATTTTTAGAACAGGTAGATCCCTTTACCTACCTGTAAACTTTAAACTAAAGAATGCTATCTATCCTTAGTTAAGGGGCGTTGAATATAAGTAAATGCCCTTTCTTACCATTGGAATAAAAAAGAGGTTTAATTCATATAATTTGGATTAAAATTAAGGTTTATGACTATTAGAAATTGCCTGTTTCTTTGTTTATTATTTTTAAAATTATCCTGTAGCGAAGATCTAGTTGTACCAATTATTGAGGTGCCTCCACCCAAGATCGAAGAAGAGAAAAGTGAAGTAGAGGCCGACTATCATCTGCTATTTGTGGGTAATAGTTTAACCTATTATAATGACTTGCCAAGGCTAGTAAAAGACGAAGCTGCTAAGCGAGATATAGAGATCGCAACAAAAACGTTAGCTAAAGGAAACTACGCTATTGTCGATCATTGGGACGATGGTAGCGTACAATCACTCATCCGTTCTAAAAAATATGATTTTGTCATTATTCAACAAGGGCCATCTTCGCAAGACGAAGGATTCAATATCTTGGTAGAGTCTGGAGCAGATTACGCTGAATTATGCAAAGCCAATGATACAAAGTTGGCCTATTTTATGGTTTGGCCTTCGCGTAACTATTACCATACTTTTGATGGAGTAATAAAAAATTATACCACGGCAGCTACTGTTAATAATGCCATACTTTGTCCAGTAGGGAAGGTTTGGAAAAAGCACTTTAATGAAACCAACGATTTCTCTTATTATGGCTTAGACGGTTTCCATCCTTCTTTGAAAGGCAGCGAAGTAGCCGCAAATGTAATTGTCAATACACTGTTTCCTTGATTATGTTTGAATCCATTAGCTGATGTTCCTAGTTTTTATACCAATCAATATACTGTTGATCTAACTCTTCGGAATCTTTATATTTTATTCGTAAATCAGCCAGACGCTCCTTTAAATCTACGACTGTATCTGCATAGGCTGGATCACTATAAACACTATTCATTTCCTGTGGATCTTTTTTACGATCGTACAGTTCCCATTCGTCTACGTCATCGTAGAAATGGACGAGTTTATATTCCTTAGTGACAATGGCGTAGTGCCGTTTGACCATGTGTGCCCCTGGATATTCGTAATAATGATAATAGACTTCCTCTCTGCTCCAATCTTCCATTTCATTTTTGAGAATTGGCATTAAACTTTCTCCTTGCATGTCAGCAGGTACTTCTAAGCCTGCTGCTTCTAGAAATGTAGGTGCAAAGTCTAGATTTTGGACCATTTCATGATTTACTGTCCCAGCTTTGATGACACCCGGCCAACGAACAACTAGTGGCGTTTTAAAAGATTCATCATAGATGAAACGTTTGTCGTACCAGCCGTGCTCTCCTAAATAAAAACCTTGATCTGAGGTATATACTACTATGGTGTTTTCAGCCAAGCCAGACTCGTCTAGATAATCAAGCACCCGGCCAATATTATCATCAACAGAAGAGATGCAGCCCAAATAATCTTGCATATACCGC
>CAXIDD010000027.1:0-16722 GCA_964021975.1 uncultured Saprospirales bacterium
GCTCTGTATCATAAACGATAAAGGGTGAAATATAGTGCTCTGTTTCCCGAACAAAAACACCCGAATCGATTTTAAAATAATAGAGACCAGTAGACTGCTCATTTTCTAAATTTTCCATTAATGCCGATTGGTTACGGACGTAGGCTTCTTCATCCACATACTCAATTGGGGCTTTATGTGATTCGGTATAAATAAGGGCACTTAAGAGCAATATACAGGTAGAAATGATAGCCAATTGATTGTTGTAGGTCCTTTGAAAACGAAGTAAGTCAGCTTGCCAGGCAAACAGTCCCTTAGTATTTAATTTTACCGGAATTTGTATTCCTGTGACAGACTGTTGAATGGTTTTAGAGAGTGCTGTAATTCCTTTAAACTGCACAATGGTCCGATTATTAGCAAAAGCATCTTGCCGAGCCGGGGTCAATAAAACTTTGATTTTCTTATGGGGATCCACTTCTATCAAACCCACACCATAACGAATACACTGGCGTCGCAATTCTAAATAATACTTGTCGTCATAACTAGGAAAGACATCAAACGTAAAACCAATCCATTGATCGTCCGCGTAGTACTTTTTGAATTGCTCTATTGCATAAATATAACGATAACGGCGTTGAGGCCAGAGAAAGGGAATTATAATCGCAGCTGCCCCTACAATGGATAAAAACAGGACCAATATACTGGACCACCAACCAAGGTGGAACATAGAAATACTGTCGTTAAAATAAAAATACCCAAGGAAAATAACAGCAAGTACAAATGCACTCGTAAAAGCATCCACTAGTAATAGATCACGGGTATGATGGTACCGCAGCTCTTCACGGTGCCAATAATCAGTTGCTTCCAGAGTCGCCGTATGCTCAAGTCCTTTTTCTTTATCGATAGGAAACGTTAGGAAGCCATCTGCAATAATCCCTGATTCGCTTTTGACATCTAACTGTACCATAGTTTCTCCATCCCGTTCCCGGTACTTATAGTATCCTTTCAGGAATCCCAAGGTCATTTTGGCTAGTTCTTTATCACTAACCTGGATGGTATTTATTGGATTTCTAGTTGCTGCCATAGTCGTATTACCTCTGCCGCTGGTTTCACATCATGTACGCGTAATATTCTACTTCCTTGCTGTAGGGCCACCAAATGTAAGACACTGGTTCCATTAAGCGCTTCTTGAGCAGTGATATCGAGTAATTTATAAATCATCGATTTCCTTGATATGCCCGTTAAAATTGGAAGCCCTAAAGTACTAAAGATGTGCATTTTTTTCAACAGCTTATAATTATGAGCTATACTTTTACCAAAACCAAAGCCCGGATCAATAATTAGATCTTTACAACCCAGGCTTCTCAACTGGCCTACCTTAGCTATAAAAAAATCCAATACAGCTAAACATACGTCTTCGTACTGAGGGGCATTTTGCATATTGGTGGGCTGACCTGCCATATGCATCAAAATGTAGGGCATTTGCAGATCTGCCACCGTTTCAAACATTTTTGGGTCAAAAGCCCCCGCCGATATGTCGTTTACCAAATCTATCCCAAGCGGATGTAGGGATCGGATGGTCTCGCTATGAATGGTATCAACGGAAATCAAAGCTTCTGGAAAATCCTTTTTAATCATTTCTATGACTGGACGTATTCTTGTAAGTTCTTCCTTAGAATCAATTATTTCCGCTCCAGGACGGGAAGACATGCCCCCAATATCAATAATATGAGCACCTTGCTCCAGCATTAAGGATACTTGCGCTTTAGCAGCATCCAAAGCACTAAAGCGGCCACCATCAAAAAAAGAGTCCGGAGTGACATTGAGAATTCCCATAATTTTTGGAACTGCCAGATTTAAAAGCCTACCATTACAATTAATGGTCGTTTTTGCGTTTATCATAAGGGCCGTTTAATTAGGCCATAAAGTTAAGCATTTGGGCCAGTTAATTTGAAGTAAATCTTTAAAACCCTTATTTTAACTTCAGCTTTTATTAATCAGATCCAAGTATTTAAGAAGCTAAACAAAATGATTAAATTTGCTTTTTTTAAATATGAAATAAACCCATTGATTCATAGGTTATAAGAGTGACCCTGAGAAATAAAAACGTCATAATTAAGCAAGCAATAAGGATATCAATGTCAAAAAAACAGGTATCTTCTACAGATAACAGAAAAACAAGTACTCGCAAAGATATGAGCAAACCAACTAATGTAGCTTTAGGAAGAGTCGTTATTTTCATGCTAATCGTGAGTGTAGCTATTATTTTAGCTGTCAAATTCTGGCCACGCGCAGAAGGCGCTAGCTTGATTGGTAATAGCAACGGCAACATCGGGACAAATACAAAAATACCTAAAGAGATTCAGGTCAAATATATGCCCTCCACTTTTAGTTATAGCATTGACGAAGAGGATGCCGTAGCAATTATTACAAATCCTTTAAGGTATAAAAGAGAATTCAACGATTTAGTTCGAGATCTTAATCTAGCGATCCTAGATCATGTTGCAGTGCGTATGGACTTAAGCGGTCCGATTCGAAAACAAATTAAGGATGAGTATGAAAAAAGTCATGCCTATCTCCGAAATATGTATTATCAGGACTTTATTTCACTCCAAGACAGTACCTCCGTACTAGCCCAAAGTTGGTATAGCAATGAGGCGGGGTCAGCGACTAAAATCTTACATGAAGTCGCATCAAAATATACTTGCTTCTTAGTCAATCAGATTATGGCTACTGTTTTAGAAACTCAGGGTGGTTCTTTTTATGGGAAAGGACGCAAAGTAGAAACGCCCTGTGGAATTGCGATGCAAGAAGCTTTAAACCCAATGTTTAAACGTTTTGAAGAAAGCGCAGCAGTAGAAGATTTTAGTAGATCCAAAAACATGTTGGAAGAAAGAGTAGAAAAAGTAGTCACCGAATTGGCGACCTACGAGATTCAAAGTAAAAAAGGATTAAATAAACAATTACAAACTAAAGTTTTTGGAGTCAATGTATCTTCTACCGATATTGAAATATCTGCAATCAGTGTAATGAAATTAGGGTTCAAACTAGATCAATTCTTCAGCATTGACTTAAACCCAAGAAATAAAGTTGTCACCATTACGCTACCCCAACCGCAAATTCTTTCCCATGCCGTTTATCCCAATGTTGATAAATTAGACGTAGGCTGGTTAAGAGAAGTCGCAGAAGCAGACCTTAATAAATCTTTTAATTTGTTACGAGAAGAATTTGTCCGCGAAGCACGCAGAGAAAATGGCTTTGATAAGGCAAAAGCTCACGTCCAGGATGTCATGTCAACCATGATGGGGCCTTTGATCAATGGATTGAATCCTGGCTATAAACTAAGAGTTGCTTTCAAGGAAAATGGAGTCGATCCAGACTTCGCTATTCAAGATGAATTTACTGATTTGGACAATTAAGCTTATCTTTATTTAAACCAATTCTAAATAAATTTGTCAATAATGCATATCTTTGTATTTTGCCAAAAAACAGATTGGAATGAATCAAGAAGAGGCTTCCGTAATTATAGCAGATGGTCAGTACTTAATCCGTTTTGCCCTCAAGGAAGTCGTTAAATCAGAACCGAATCTACATTTAGCAGGAGAAGCAACTTCTGAAGAAGCACTTTTACAACTAGTCAAAAATCAAGGCTCAGAGGCTGTAATTATTATGGATTATGATGAAGGAGACTTTAGTCTTGAAACCATCCATAAAGTAAAACTAGTCAGCCCTGAAGCAAAATTGATTATCATTAGTGCGGATAATACAAAAAAAAATATACTCCAGTCCATTGAGTGGGGTATCAATTCCTTTCTGACCAAATCCTGTGACGAAGCAGAAATAAAGGATGCGATTAAAGCTACTTTATCCAATGATAAATACTTTTGTACCCGAGTTCTTGACTATCTAATTGAAAAATCATTTAGTAAACAAGAAGATGTAGATAAAACATCTCCGCTTAGCAAAAGAGAAACTGAAATTGTGCAATTAATTGCCAAAGGATTAGTAGCCAAAGAAATCGCCGCTTTATTAAACTTAAGTACGCATACCGTATATACCCACCGAAAAAAGATCATGAAAAAGCTCTCCCTCAACTCCGCTTCTGAGCTTGTTCTCTATGCCCTCAATCAGGGCCTTGTCACAAATGAATGACAAATTTCCAAACTTTACACAAAAAAATTAAACACTTTAAATTTTATTATTCAAACAATTCAAAAGCGACCAATTTCGTTTTTGTAACTGATTTTGTTATTAATTTGTTTCAAAAATTGCTTAAACCACTGATTTCTCGTACATTACAGTTGATTTGAAGTAATTATTTTGAAACTTTTAATTGCATCAATCGTACCATCTAAAAATACCTCAGAAACCAAACGGATTATATTGTGCTTAGAGGTATGACTTTTGTAAGCAAATTATTGGTACTGTTAGACCTCAAGAACTTAAAATTTATAATTATGCGTATTGCTACTTTATTAAAAAAGGCCTTCTTCTTAGCACTGATTCTAAGCAGTGGGACTTTAAGTGCTGACAATTACTACTTAGTCTTTGACAGCAACTGCATGGACAGATTGGAATACAGCTATGAGGAAACTCAGGCTGGAAATGAGTTCATTATGTACTCTATGGTGCTCGGCAATGGAGAAAAAATTCTACTTGAAGTAGGTTTAGAATCTAAAGCTCCGATCAGAACCCTGAATACTGGCGTTTTGACAAGCTGCGAGGATGCCCAACAAATGTTTGGCAGCGACTTGGCTTCCAAGGTCAATAACAATGTTGATCAATTGTACATTGTTACACCGGTCAATATGGGTCAGCAATATCGAGTAGCTACCGTCAACAAAGCCTCTTACTTTAGCTATGATGGCCAGAGTATTATCGGAAGCTCCCCTCAATATCGCTTTGATTATTTCTTAAACTCTAATAATCGGAACGACTTATCCAATGGTGATGCAAGAGGCAGTATCTATTTTATTGAAACCTTGCCACTAGGCCCCTGTGAAGTAGTTGCACTCAGACAGACTTATGGACGAGCCAATAATTATTTGGATATCTATGTGGTACCAGAAATTGGAGTTGTGGAAGAGAAGAACAGCCAGTCGAATACTTCTTTTCGTCTAACCAAAGTAAACAACACGCCTTTCGCAGATTATGTCTATCGAGTTTGTGGAGCAGCACCAGCCAATGCAAACGTAGGTAATACGGAAGGGGTTTCCAACTATAGTGATGGTGGCCTTTATGCCAAGAATCCCTACCAAAATGAGGTTGTGGAGTATACACAGCCCGTAGCAACCGCAATCCATACGGTTAAGAAAAAAGAAACGCTTTTTGGCATTGCCAAAGATTATAGTATTGCATTAGCTGATTTAAAAGTTTGGAATAACTTAAGCACAGATGTAATTTATCCTGGCGACAATCTGATCGTGAGTGCTCCCGTTGCACAGTCAACAGAAGTTCAAGAGTACGGTAACGGGCTAACCGCAAAAGGTGCTGGCAGTGTTCAGAATTATAGTAGTCCTGATCTGTTCAACACACCTGTTGTAAACGGCCAACCTGCTTGGACCCAATCAAGTGGTAGACACGTCGTACAAACTGGTGAAACCGTACAATCTATTGCTCGTGTGTATGGCTTTACAGAAGAGCGTTTCCGCTTTTTTAATGACCTTCAACCGACTACTCGAGTGAGAGAAGGAGATGTTTTGGTAACCACAGATTGTGACACCCCAGGAAGTACCTCTGGAATGCAAACAAAAGGAGTCAGTAATTACAGTACTATTCCTAACAACAATGTCAACAGTAGCGCCAATTACAATCCGAATGCTGCTTACCAATATACGAATGATGAAAATCCACCGTACATTGACAACTACAATGATTTTGATCCCAACTATCCTGCTGAATTTCAAAATCAACCACAGGATATAAACAATACAGCTGCACCGCAGAATTACAATTTCCCTCCGGGAGCAACAGCTAAATCTCCAGCAGCCAATGTCCGTACAGGTAATCCAAATGATAACTTCTACTCTCCATCTAATTATGGTCCGGTTCCTGGCACCTACAATAATAATGCGCCACTTCAAGAGCCTAGTAATTATTCTGCACCTTTGCAACAACAACCTAAAAGTGGAGATCCAACCAACTATAACAATTACCTAAGGACGAATCAACCTCGAGGCGCAGTGCCTCCAAGCACGAACCGCAAAGCTCCAGGTACTTCGACTAGGCCACCATATGGTGGGGCTCCCAGTAATTACAGCATGCCTTTGAACAACAATGTTCAAACCAAAAGTATTACAGAAACTTATCAGACAAAATTTCCTTTAACAGGAGTTGTCAAGAAGCATGTGGTGAAGGAAGATGAAACGCTAGAAACCATTGCAGCTCGGTACGGAACAAGTGTTGCCAAATTAAGAGCATTGAATGAAATGGACCGCAATGAGGTGGTTATTCCATTCCAATCAATCTATGTTCAGAAATAAACTTTAAAAACACTTTCAAATTCCTTAAAGAGGCATTTCATTCAGTTGAAATGCCTCTTTTTTACATAGTGATTAACAACTTCCCTTGTTAGCATCCTTAGCTTTGTGTAATTTTAACAATAAGTTTAACCGTTAAAACCTCATCCAATGAATAGACTCGCTGCCAAAAACCGTCCCCCATTACTAAAAGAGCTCGCACAGACTGCTTATGACTTGTTGATTATTGGTGGAGGAATCACAGGTGCGGGTATAGCATTAGATGCCGCAAGCAGAGGTTTAAAAGTTGCCTTAGTTGAAAAAAATGATTTTGCATCTGGCACCAGTAGTAAGTCAACCAAATTAATCCATGGTGGCTTACGCTACCTCAAGCAATTTGAGATTCAATTGGTAAGAGAAGTTGGTCGAGAAAGAGCAACCGTCCATAAATTGGCACCACACTTAGTCGTACCTGAAAAAATGTTATTACCAATGACCAAGGGCGGTACCTTTGGGCCAATTTCCACCAGCGCAGGCTTATGGGTTTATGATGTCCTGGCCGGTGTCACAGGTGAAGATAAGCGACGAATGCTTAACGCCCAAGAAACCTTAGCTAAAGAGCCTTTATTGGATGAAAACGGTTTAGTTGGTGGCGGATTCTATGCAGAGTATAGAACTGATGATGCTCGACTGACCATTGAAAACATCAAAACAGCCGTTAATTATGGTGCCCATTGTATCAATTATGTCCAAGCAGAGTCTTTCATTTATCAGGATGACCAAGTTATTGGGGCTGAATGTTTAGATAATTTAGGGCAAGAGAAAATAAAGATAAAAGCAGATTATATCATCAGTGCTGCCGGTCCATGGGTAGATGATTTGCGCAAGAAGGATCAATCCCTAAGTGGGAAACATCTCTTCCTTTCCAAAGGAGTACATATTGTAGTTCCTTTCGAAAAGCTCCCCTTAAAACAATCTATCTATTTTGACAATAACGATGGCCGAATGCTTTTTGCCATTCCTAGGCATCGAAGTACTTATATTGGCACGACGGATACACCTTACAATGGCGATTTAGATCAAATCCCGATTGACTTGGAAGATGTTAAATATCTTCTTGAAGCAACCAACAGGATGTTTCCTTCCATAGATTTGACCGTTCAGGATGTTGAGTCTAGTTGGGCTGGCCTCAGGCCTTTGATTCATGAAGAAGGAAAATCAGCTTCCGAAATGTCCCGTAAAGATGAAATCTTTGAATCCCAAACGGGTTTAATTTCTATTGCAGGTGGCAAACTTACTGGATACCGTAAAATGGCAGAAAGAGTGGTCAATGTAGTGGCCGATCGTATGGCTAAAAATGGTAAAAACTTAAACCCTAATTCTACCACTAAGATCCCGCTGGCAAGTGGATCCCTAGAAAGCGTAGATCAGGTAAAAAACTATAAAAAAGAAATCAGCCAAAAAATCATCCCCCTCGGATTACCCGCCTATTATACCGATTATTTAGTAGCCAATTATGGAAAGCAAGCAGACTTCATTTTAGATAAATTGGAACCCAACCCCACTAAACAAGAACAAGCCATCTTGATGGCAGAATTAAAATATATTCTAGAATCAGAGTTGATCAGCACAAGTTTGGACTTTTTTAATCGAAGAACAGGCCGACTTTATTTTAATTTACCAAGTATACTTCCTAACTTGGATGCAGTGGTAGCCCATATGGCAGAGGAATTATCTTGGGATGAAAATCGTATCCAAAAAGAGAAAGCTTCTGTTAAAGAAGCCATCCAATGGGTCAGTAATTTTTCGCCTGCTAAAGTGGCCACTTAAGTCATTTCTACACATTTAACACAAAGATAATCTAGACTTATCCTCGAAATTATCTGCTATTTCTAATATTACTATTAAAAATGAAGGAAAAACTATCATTTCTACTGTCATTTCTTTTCATTGGCTTTTTGCAAGGCCAAGATATTACCAATATAAGAGATCTTTATACCCTACCGAGTAATTCAAGTGTTACGATTCAGGGTGTCATTAATTGTCCAGATTATGGGTTTAACCATGGTCAGTTCTATGTTCAAGATAGCACGGGCGGTGTCAATGTTTTCTACCAAAATATTGGTGGTGAGCAAGGTGCAATTGTCAATTACGATGAAGGAGATACGCTAAAGATAAGTGGCAAAATCGGAACGTTTGCTAGCCTTTTACAAATAGAACCTACTCTTGGTATTGGTATAGAAATTATAGGGGCTGGAGATCAAATTCCAGATCCAATTACGATCAGTGGTGATGATATTAGTGTAGATTCTCGATATATGGGAATGCGCGTAGAAATCGCTGGTGTGACTTTAATAGATGCGATCCAGTGGCCAGCTGGTCCAATTACTTCTGGAAGTGGTCTAAGTGTAGAGGCCTTGGTAGGTGAAGACAGCTTGGAGATTCGAATTGACAGAGGGCAATCCTTTTTTGATGGATCTTCTATTCCTGAGGAGCCTTTTACTATCCGAGGTATCCTAGGGCGCTTCAATAATAATGTGCAAATTCTGCCTTTCCTGGAAAGTGATATCTTCCAACAAACTACTACGAATACCTTCGAAGCACTGAAACTAAATAACACACTCAAAATTTATCCAAATCCAGTACAAGAAGAAATCACCATCGAAGTTCTACCTAGAGCTGGTACGGTTAATCAAGTTACTTTATACGATATTATGGGTAGAACCATGGCCCAATGGAATTCACTAAATGCAAAAAACACCAATTTAACTTTACTGGTCCCTCCAGGCTTAAATAAAGGAAATTACTACATCAGTATTCTAACAGAAAATGGTATTCGGACTAGTAAGACCGTGGTACTCAATTAAATGAGGTATCAAGAATACAAATAACAAAGCCGTAGGTGTAATATTCACCTACGGCTTTGTTATTTGTATTCTTTTCTTTGCTTAAACCATTCTTGCGTGCCAGCTTTCTTTGAGTGGTCTTACAAAATTTTGATCCAACTCTGCTTTGTTTTTTACTAAAGTATCAAATACCATAGTTTGATCATTGATCTTACCATTTTGGTACCACTGACTGAAATCTGCTCGGCTAAGAGTCTTAACTTCGTCGCCATCTTTAAATGAAAAACGCATCCGGTCGAAAAAGTTTACTTCATATTGAGCTTGTAGTGCTTTCACAAAAGCAACCGAACTGTCAATAGAACAACCGCTGGCGCCCGCATTACTTTCATCAACCATTAAGATTAGAAAGCGGTCGTGTAGTAACGTGGCGTAGGCCTTTAATTGTTGGCTGTGGCTTACCCAACGCTGAGCAAATTGTTGGGCCATTAGCGTAATTTCTTTACTTTCTTCTGCCGTAAAAGGCCGATTACTTTGGTAAATCCAAACGCGAGTTGTGTCTGGTAACACTCCATATTGGGTATCTGCAACAAGCATAGCTTTTGTTTTTGTAAACAACCTCAGATCAACTTAGGTTGCCATGTTGTTAACAATCAATTCTGCTAAATCATATACCATCACTGATTCATTCTTCTCTTTGGCGGTCACACCGTCTTGCATCATGGTTAAACAAAATGGACAGTTAGCTGCAATGATTTCTGCACCGGTTTCCAGCGCCTCCTCTACCCTTTCCATGTTGATCCGCTTATCGCCTGGTTCGTCCTCTTTGAACATTTGAGCGCCGCCTGCACCACAACACAATCCGTTGGTCTTACAGCGCTTCATTTCTACCAAGTCACCGTCAAGCACCTCTAAAACCTTCCTGGGTGCCTCATAAATTCCATTTACTCTGCCGAGATAACAAGAATCATGGTAGGTGATTTTTTTTCCTTTAAAGGTCCCACCTTCAGACATTTTTATTCGTCCATCATCTATTAGCTCTTGCAGAAGCTTAGTATGATGAATCACTTCATAATTCCCGCCTAAGGCTGGATAGTCATTCTTCAAGGTATTGAAACAATGTGGACAGGCCGTTACAATTTTCTTGACGGCATACATTTTTAAGGTCTCTATATTTTGCAAAGCTTGCATTTGGAATACAAACTCGTTGCCTGCTCTTCGTGCCGGATCCCCAGTACAACTTTCCTCATTCCCAAGAATAGCATAATCTATTCCGACTGCGTTTAGAATTTGTACAAATGCTTTGGTTACTTTCTGTGCTCTGGCATCAAAACTTCCAGCACATCCGACCCAAAATAAAATTTCTGGATGTTTCCCTTCGGCGGCTAAATCAGCCATTATGGGGACTTTTATACTCTGTTCACTCATTTTAAATTAGTCTTAATTTTACTCGAATTACAATTCTTTGACCCAATCTGCTCTCTCGTTTGGCATGCTCCAAACTGCGCCGCTGTTTTCTACACTATTAAACATAGGTAACCAATCCGTTGGTCCGGCAGATTCAGTTAGGATTTCATAACGACGTAATTCCAAAATTGGCTGCAAAGGATTAATCAATACTGGACAAGCTTCCACACAGGCATTACAAGTAGTGCAGGCATGAATCTCTTCTCGCGTAATATAATCGAACAAGCTTTTGCCATCAGAAAAGTTATCTTTTGATAAAGGTAAATCCTTATTTTCTGCATATTGTAAGTCCCCGGATGACAGTTTGGAATGAATTTCATCCGCTCTATCCCGCACATCCATCAAAATCTTCCGCGGTGATAGTTTTTTACCGGTAATATTTGCTGGACAAACTGAAGTACACCGACCACATTCTGTACAGCTGTAGGCATCTAATACATTCTTCCAGCTCAAACCGAGTACATCATTGGCACCAAATTCAGGCAAGTCCGCATCCATATCTATTTCTGCTTCGCCCCCTTCAGTTAAGCCCATCATAGACTTTACTTCATCCATAATTGCGGGCATATTTTCCATTTCACCACGAGACTTCAGGCTAGAAAAATAAGTATTTGGAAAAGCCAATAGAATATGGAGATGCTTGGACATCGGCAAATAATTCAAGAAAGCAAATACCACCAGGATATGCCCCCACCAACCGATTCTTTCTAGCAGATGTAGATTGGCCTCCGAAGTACCCGCCCAAATACCCGATAAATGCTGACTGATTGCAAAGCCATATTTGTTCTCATATAGCGCCATATCAGCACTATTCATCAAAAAGATGAAAAATATTAGGCAGACTTCTAAGTAGAGGATCAGATTACCATCTTTCAACGGCCAGCCTTTCATTTCGGGTTTATGTAACCTTGGTGTCTTAATGATGTTTCTTCGGATCAAGAAAATAACCGTAGCAACTAAAGCAAGTACAGAAAGAACTTCAATAAAACTAATAATGAAGACGTACAGATTACCAAGAATTGGATAGAAAAAGCGGTGCGCTCCGGTCAAGCCGTCAATCAGAATTTCGATTAACTCTACTTGGGTCAATAAAAAGGCAACATAAATAAAAAGGTGTAAAACGGCTGGTATCCAACGTTTAAACATTTTCTTTTGCCCAAAAGCGATAAGTGCGACATTCTGCAAACGCTGAGCCGTATCCCCAGTGATCACTTCGTCTTTACCGAGTAAGATTTTTTTTCTTAGGTCCCAGAATTGCTTGCCAGCATAACCAAAGGCAGCTGCTGCGACCAATAAAAAAGCAATTTGTTGCATATTGTTTGCTTTTAGCGAATTTTCGCTAATTTAAATATTCTTAGTTAGAATTTATAAAATAGCTGCTCAGAAAGTTAGACTTTTTTACCCAACTTAAGGTATTTCCCAATACTTTTGTCTTTTAAACTCTACTTATTGGATTGAATTTAAGAACTGGCACTTCGATTATGGAAATATTGAATAGAAATCAAATAGAACAAAAGATAAAACGTCTGGCTATACAGGTGCTGGAAAACAATTACCAGGAATCTGAGATCATCCTGATTGGGATTAATAATACAGGCATGCGATTTGCAAACCTATTGTACGCAAGGCTACAAAAAATCTCTAATATTGATTTTGATTTAGCGCATTTGGTCATCAATCCACGTAATCCACTCGATCCATCCATTGAATTGAGTCTCCCCGCTGAGGATCTACAAGATAAGGTGATCATTCTAATTGATGACGTAGCGAATTCCGGGCGTACTCTATTTTATGCTTGCAAGCCAATTATGGAAGTTTTGCCTAAACGCTTGGAGACCGTGGTACTCGTAAATCGTACACATAAGCACTTTCCCATTCAAGTCAATTATTTAGGTTTGGCTTTAGCGACCACCCTAAAAGAGCATATCGATGTGAAAATGGATGAGGAAGAGATGCAGGTTCAGTTAATTGACTAAATTCTAATATCAACCAATAAAAAAAGCAGCGTATTAAACGCTGCTTTTTTTATTGATCTTCTATTTTTTCTTACGACTATTTTTCTGTTGCTCCTGAATTTTGCGTTGCTCATCCAGTGCTTTTTGTAATCGCTCCTGGAAGCCACCTTTTTTCTTCGGTTTTTTCCGATAAGCCTCCATTTCTCGTTTTATCTTATCCTGATTGATAATATAATTCTTGGTAATGATGGTTTGGGCTATGTTAATCGTATTAGAAAAGAATAAGTAAGCCGTCAAACCACTAGCATAAGAGTTGAAAAACCCAAGGAAGAAAACTGGCATCAGATATTGCATGTACTTCATAGCTGGCTGAGCACTCATATCCATGTGACGGCTGTTATAATAGGTATAAATCAGGGTTGTCACCGCCCAAAGCACTGTAAATAGACTAATATGCGAACCGAAACCCAGTGGGATTTCAAATGGTAATTGAATAAATTCATCGTATGAAGATAAATCATTGGCCCACCAAAAGCCTTCCTGACGAAAATCTATTGATGCCGGGAAGAACCGATATAGAGCAAACCAGATGGGTAGCTGCAATACCATAGGCAGACAACTTCCAAGTGGATTAGCACCAAACTCTCGGTATAGCTTCATGGTTTCCATTTGGATCTTCTGACTATCATCTTTCAAACGATCTTTGATCTTTTGAATTTCTGGCTTTAATGCCGTCATTTTTGACTGAGAATAAAGCATCCGGTAAGTCAATGGGTAAAGCGCCAGTTTAACTATCAAAGTTAAAATCAAAATAACGAGTCCTTTACTGCCAATGAAATTGGAAATCCAGGAGAAGATTGGCCGCACTACCCAACGGTTGATCGTACCAAAAATATTCCATCCATAAGGAATCACATCTTCAAGTCCTAAATGCAGGCTATAGAGACGCTCAAATTCGTTTGGTCCAGAATAGATCTGCATAGAAAAGCTGTTATTGCCTTGTCCTCGCTCGAATGGAAGATAAATCTTGGAAAGCATCCGCTTTAAATCTGGATTCTCTTCATCCAAAGTCTGGGCTTCTAGTTCAGCACTAACAAAAGCATCATCAGAAATAAGGGCCGTGGTGAAAAACTGATTAGAAGTAGCTACCCATTTTACAGGATTCTCTTTAGAACTTTTATCATCATTGCCATTAAAGGAGCAATGCTTAGGACGACCATCTACTTCCTTAAAATAAAGGGTCGAATTGATTTTCTCAATTCTAGAGTTTTTCTCAATCTTATCTAGGTAATTCAACCAGGTCAGCTCTATATTATCTTTAGCAGAAAGTAGACTGCTTAAGCCTTCGAAATTCACTTCATAATTGATGAAGTAAGAATTAGGGCGCAGGGTATATTTTTGTTGAAAAAATCGTCCCTGACCCGCATTTGCTGTAAATACCGCTGTAGAATCATTAAGTTTTTCTACTTGATAGTATAAATCAGCGGAAGAAACACCGCCTGCTGGTAAATTAGCGATGGGAAAGAAATATTCAAACTTATTTTTTTCATCATCCAATAAGATCAGAGGCAACTTTGTATCCTCCTTCGAAGTATCCGATCCGACCAATTTGTAAAGACCTTTTAATTCGACTGATTCAATGTGTCCTCCCTTAGTGGAAATACTAACGATACTTTTATCATTCTCTAAGGTAATGGTTTCTGCTTGTCCCCGGGCAGCTGGTGCGAAAGGACCGTACGTTTGTGCTAATTGCAAGTTCACTAATGAATCTGGTAAAGCTGGGTCTGCTGTGACCACTTCAGGCGTAGCAGCTTCGGTAGCTGCTACATTAGCTAATTGCGCTAAGCTATCTGCGGTACGCTGTACTAAATTTATTGAATCTTGAACTCTTTGTTGCTCTGCTACTTGCTCTTTTGAAGGAGCGGTAACAACTTGCCACACAATAAACAATAGAAAAATTAGAACAATTCCTATTATGTTATTCTTATCCATCTCTAAATACTTATTTTAATTCAAGAGCCTTTTATCTATCCTTCTTGCATAGATAAACCAGCTCTTTTCTAAAAAGCTCCGCAAAGGTACAATTTTGTAAGCTTTATTATAAGAAGTTGTATAAAAACTCCTCACTTGGCTGCAAAAACCAGGAAACTTCTTAATAGTTAATCAAAAAAGGGAATAATTGTTTAATAGTGGTGTGCTGCAAAGATATAAGAAGTCCCTGCAGCATAAAGAAAAGCAGATCAATAGACCTAGTAATTAGACAGACGGCTAGTTAGAAGCTATATCATTTTATTTTTTTGAAGACAATATCATTAAAATGCAGACTCGTTACCGAACCATTAACAGGCCCAAAATGGAAATTGAGAAATGGCTGACCGAACCAGAGTAAATCCGTTGTTAACCGAAAACTATCTAAGTGCCAGTGATTGAGTTGACCTTTGATACTAGTTCCTATATGAGCTAGAAGCAGTCCATCCGTGAAATCAATCTTTATTTTTCCATAATATGGATGCTCATACGTACCGGAATAAGCTCGTAAATTCTTAGTAGCTTGGGTACCATCTATTCTTAAGCTATCTATAGTTGCGGCATTCTTTTCTCCCACTGCTTTTATTCCTGCATAAAGATCAAATATTTCTTCACTCCAATCCCGTTGATTGTCTTCAAAGACAAAGTGATCTATACTCTTGAGCATCAAGGCATGTCTGAGCTCTGCATGATCTAGGTTTCCAAAGAAATAAAACCCAAAATCGTGATCTGGCAGCAAACCAACAATCGCCGTTCGGCCAGCTAGACTTCCAGTATGAAAAGATAAAAACTCGCCTCGGTAATCTTGTTGAAACCATCCTAAACTATAAGTCATCCAATGCGGTTTCGTCAATTGAGCTGTTGGATAAAATTGGGTTTCCGGCAGAATAACTTGTGGTTTAAACATTTCGGCAAGGGTTTCTGATTGCAACACTTGTTGTTCTCCGACTTTCCCATCACCCAATAAAAACAGCATCCATTTGGCTACATCTTCTGCAGTTGACCAAGTCGCCCCCGCCGGACCAATAGCATCGGCAGGCATTTCTGGTATAGAAACGATTCCATTATCGGTATGCCAATGAGCCTTAGAGCGATTGTGATATTGCGTCGAATAGGCCAGATTAGGAAAGGTATTTTCCATACTTAGGGGTTGGTATACGTGTTCTTTCATAAAGCGCTCCCAGGTCATTCCACTCACCTCTTCAATAACCATTCCAGCAACGAGGTACATAATGTTTTGGTAAATAAACCCATTTCTTAAGGAATAAACCGGCTCAGCCAGTCGCATTTGTTTTAGGATAAAGTCCTGGTCTGCTTTTGCATTATAAGCCCACAAAAAATCCGCATTCCCTAGCCCAAGATTATGGGTCAGCAAATCTTTAACTCTAGCTTCTCTGGTCACAAAAGGATCATACAATTGAAAATTGGGCAAATGCTGAATAACCCGATCTTCCCATTTTATTTTACCTTGATCCACCAAAATACCTAAAGCTACGGCTGTCATAGCTTTAGTGGTTGACATCATTCCAAAAAGCGTCTTGGTATCGACAGACCTATCATCATCCACAGCTAGATTGCCGTATCCTTTAATGAATTGTATTTCGCCATCTTTGACTACAGCAACCGCACATCCCGGCACTTCAAATTTTTGCCGACTCTCTTCTACATATTTATCAAAAGCAGTAATTAAGTCGGTTTGAGCATTCGCTTGGGTTAGGACTAAAAAAAGCCCTAAAATGCATAGGTATTTTAAGTTCATCATCAATAATTAGTACACCATAAAATAAATTTCTATAACTCAGAAGCTATTTGAATAATTTAATTCACAGTAGATTTAGAGTAAGATCTGAAATTATTTTTGAAAGCCTGGTCCTTTTACAAAACGTCCTGGCCGGTTTTCAGTAGGTTCCCCATTTTTAAGTACTTGTTGTCCGTTAACAAATACATGATTAACACCTTCAGCATGTTGATGTGGCTCGGCAAAGGTAGCTC
>CAXIDD010000028.1:0-16639 GCA_964021975.1 uncultured Saprospirales bacterium
GTATTGGCAAAGTTGGTTTCCCAATTCAATTGATATTCGTGGTCTGTTTTCCCAAGCTCAGGCTTATACAATTGCCGTAGATCCGCTTCTAGGTTATGTCGAGTAATCTTATCTGATTTAGGATAAAAGAATAGAGAAGCAACTGGATTAAGTTGGAGGTAATCTCTCCGACGGACAAAGCCAACCTCCGGTGCATAGCCACCTCTTACCCATTGCTGGTCAAAAGCAACTGCAAATTTACGAACTCGATATTCTAAGCTCGATCCCTGAGCATATTTTTCATAATTTTCAAATTCGTCGTCTGAGGTAATGGCTTGATGATAAAAGAACTTTCCGTTCCAACGATTATCTGAAGAAGCCAAGTTGTAATCTAAACCCATTACTCGGTTATAATCCGAACCCATGTTTAGCTCTTCATCATTGGAAAAAGATTCTTTATTCACAAAAATGAATCCGATGTTGGAACGACTAAAAACCTTTCTTTGTAAAGCTGCTACCGTATAATTAACGTTAGGCATCTGATTTTCCACATCTTTGAGCGTCTGCATATTGAGCAAACCTATCCGCCAATTTTCATCTAATTTTCCACTCAAACGTGCACCATAGGCAATAGGCACCTGAATATTAGTACCCGCAGTATCCTGGCCAATTCCTATTCGTCGAGAAAAGAACGGATTGATATTCTGGTTACCAAAAGTGCTAAATAAGTCAGCATTTTCTAAAAAGAACTGCCGTCGTTCAGGAAATCGAATCTCAAAACGATCCGTATTAATGACCTGTTGATCTACTTCTACTTGAGAGAAGTCTGGATTAAAGGTCAAATCTAAATTCAAACTAGGTGATACGGCCACTTTAGCATCTCCACCAAAAGCGGCACCGTAATCACTAGGCGTACCAGCCTCAAAGTCTTTTGAAAAACGTCCACTTACATATGGAATGGCCGTAATTGTGGTTCCTGGAGCTTTTGGAGCCTCTTCCCATTCCATTTTCCCCATATAGGCCAAACTCATAATAATTTGGTTCTGTGGAATACGATTCCAGGAAGAACGAGTGGCTGTTTGGGTATCAAATCGGTAAGAATTAAAGTACCAAGTCTTGAGGCCTTCCTTAAAACGCATAGTACTCAAAGGAATAACCAACTCACAAGACCAGAAGCCATCTCCTATGTGAGATTCTCCTTTCCACTTATTGTCCCAACCACCATTCCAGCTGCCTCGCTCTCTTCCCCCATTGGCAATTAGAGCTTCTCGACGGACACCCGCAGGATTCATACCAAAAACAAAAGCATTGGTCCGGTCCTGAAATGGATCAATTAGAAAAGTAATATTATCATTGCCGCCTGCCCGGAAATCCCGACGTAAAGAGGAAATAACATAATCGTTTCCTTCTGAATAACATTTGGCTCCGATATAAAGGTTCTTATCATCAAATAGCATGTAAATCTCGGTCTTCACATCTGTCCGAGAACTATCCGAAGGGAAGTATTCCCAGAAATCTTTGGCTGGGTTACTTTTAAACCAAATCTGCTCGTCTAGTTTCCCATCCAGGATCATTTCCTCATTAATCTTCTTAACAAACACAGCAGATTGTGCCTCTAATCCTTGATAATCCGAATCGCCCGCAGTCTGTGCCCATAAAGATTGAGTACTACAGGCCAGTACTGCTAAAATGATAACTATTCTTTTCATGATTGCAAATGTAATTGGTTAGTTGGTTTGGTGTTGAGCAAATAGACCAACAACAAAATTGATGGTGCTAATTGCACTTATAGCATTCTAAAGAGCCCAACAGAAACTTGTCTGTATGGTTTTAGAGAAGCTATTCGAATTTAGAATTATGCCTTTGTTATAGCCCTTTTAACTGCTTTTTATTGATGAATTTCTTCCCGATGTATATCGGGACAGGCTATTTAACTATGGCTAGACTCCGAATTCACCGCCTCAATTAGTCAAAAAATCATCTATAACTAATTTCAAAGATCAAATTCAAATAGCTTCTAAACTGAAATGCCTATCTTTCGAATAAAACTTAGAACTTAGAAGCTATTTGAATTAAACACTTCGAATAGCTTCTTAAACAAAACGGAAAAAATGAAAAAACACATCCTATTCTTTTACCTAGTAGCGCTTGGTTTATCCATCAGTGCTTGTACTACACCATCCTCCGAAACCAACGTCAATGCCAACGACAACTATTTCACTATTGACTTCCCTGGAGCAGAAGGCGAAACCCTCGATGGCCGACTTTTTGTAATGCTCTCTACCGATGATGGTTCTGAACCACGTTTCCAAATCTCAGACGGGCCTAAAACTCAATTGATTTTTGGTTTGGATGTAGAAGATTGGTCGGAAGGTGCACAAACCGTAGGAAATAATGCTTATGGTTACCCTATTGAGCAAATGAGTAATGTACCTCCTGGTACGTACAATGTCCAAGTACTTTTTCATAAGTATGAGACCTTCGAACGCAGTGATGGACACACCGTAAAAATGCCTATGGACCGTGGAGAAGGACAACAGTGGAATCGTGCACCCGGGAACCTTTACTCTACGCCCAAAAAAGTAAACTTTAACCCACAATCTAAATCGCTAACCAAAGTCAATGTAGATCAGGAGATTCAGCCTATTGAAGAACCAGAAGATACTAAATACATCAAGCACATCAAGATTAAAAGTGAGCTTTTATCCGAATTTTGGGGGCGCGACATGTATTTAGGGGCTCATGTACTCTTGCCAGAAGGCTTTGATGAACACCCAGATGTACAATACCCGCTAGCCATTATGCATGGACACTTCCCAGCAGATTTTGGAGGTTTCAGGCCAGAACCTGTCGATGAGTCTATTCCCTGTGAGTACAGCGCTCGTTTTGGGGTAGATTGTTATAATCGGATCGTTCAGCAAGAAGCACACGATTTTTACAAGCAATGGACGGGGCCAGATTTCCCCCGTGTGATTGCCATCAAAATACAACATGCCAATCCTTTTTATGATGATTCCTATGCGGTAAACTCCGAAAACTTAGGGCCATATGGAGATGCCATTACTTATGAATTGATTCCGCATATTGAGGAGCAATTCCGTGGTATTGGTGAAGCTTGGGCGCGGTTTATGTACGGTGGCTCTACTGGCGGCTGGGAAGCACTAGCTGTACAAGTTAAGTATCCAGATGATTATGGTACTTGTTATGCCGCCTGTCCAGATCCAATTGATTTCCGCGCCTTTTGTCTAGTGGATCTTTACGAAGATGAAAACGCTTATTATTATGATGGCAACTTCAAACAAGTGCCTAGACCTGGACATCGAGATTATCTAGGAAATGTGGATGCCTCTCTCCGAAGTATGGGCTTACGCGAATTAGCACTCGGAACCAAAAGTCGATCTGGCCAACAATGGGACATCTGGGAAGCTGTTTATTCTCCCGTTGGAGAAGATGGTTATCCACAAAGAATTTGGGACAAAAAAACAGGAGAAATTAATCCTGAAGTAGCCGCTTTTTGGAAAGAAAATTATGACCTTTCTTATATTATGAAACGAGATTGGGCAACCCTAGGTCCTAAATTAAAAAACAAAGTCCACATTTATTGTGGAGATATGGATAACTACTACCTTAATAACGCCGTTTATTTAACAGAAGACTTCCTGGAAGCAACCAGCGAACCTTATTATGATGGAGAAGTAGCTTATGGAGACCGAGCTGAGCATTGCTGGAACGGAGACCCTACACAGCCGAACCACATCAGTAGACTGCGCTATCACCGGATGTTTATTCCAAAATGGGCAGGGAATGTTGATAAAATTGCACCAGCTGGAGCAGACTTGAGTTCCTGGCGCTACTAAGACGAAGTCTCCAGTTAACGAAATATTGAGATGTTGAATTGGTGAATTGTTTATTAGACCGCTGTCAATGAGAATACTCATTTTCAAAATCATAGTTGGACTAAAAATTTTAAATCAAAAATTAAACCATTCAATTCACCAATTCGTCATCTTAATAATTCAATAATTACTATTATATGCTCTACGATAATCATGGCAGGAAAATTAATTACGTGCGCTTGGCTGTCACCGACAGATGCAACTTGCGTTGTTTCTACTGCATGCCAGAAGAAGGTATCCAATATGCTCCACGTAAAGAGTTAATGACCTACGAGGAGCTCCTCAACATGATGCGGGTATTGGCTAAAATGGGCATTACCAAAGTGAGAATTACCGGTGGAGAACCGTTCCTGAGAAAAGATATGATGAGCTTTTTAGAAACACTCAGTCGAATTCAAGGGATCGAGAAAATCAATATAACCACCAATGGGACATTGACCGCTGGCCTGATTCCTCAATTAAAAAAACTAGGCATTAATTCGATCAACCTCAGTATTGATGCCTTAGATAAAGATCGCTTTTTTAAAATAACTCGCCGGGATGCTTATGACTCAGTACTGGAAACTTTTTATACTTTACTAGAACATGAAATTCCTACCAAGTTGAATGCCGTAGTTATGGAAGGTCAAAATATTGAAGACCTCATTCCAATGGCCGAATTGACTCAAAAGCACCCTATTAGCGTTAGATTCATTGAGGAGATGCCTTTTAACGGAGCAGGTAGTCATTATCCAATTTTAAATTGGAATCATAAAAAGATATTAGAGCATTTGCAAAGTGCTTTCCCAAACTTGGAGAAATTACCAGATCCGCCAAATGCCACGGCAAGCCATTATCAGGTTCCTGGATTCTTAGGCAACATTGGAATTATAGCTGCTTACAGCCGTACTTTTTGTGGCACTTGTAATCGCATCCGGATTACACCAAAAGGTGTCCTAAAAACGTGTCTGTACGACAAAGGTGTTTTTAATATTCGAGATATCATGCGAGCGGGTGCAAGTGCAGAGCAGTTAGAAGCTACTTTTAAAAATGCACTAGGGAACCGAGCCAAAGATGGCTGGGAAGCAGAACGCAACCGAGGTTTCAATCTCCCAGTAAATGAGTCAATGGCAACCATTGGCGGTTAAGCGCGTATAATTAGATCACTTAAGTACTACTTACCATTAAACCGAAAAACGACTACAAGTACAATGGATCCAAAAAACACAAAAGATCAAGAACAGGAAATGCCCATCCAAGTAGAGGATCTAAAAATTAAAAAACCTCAATCTAAAGCCGGAGGCGTTGGAGCCGTACGTTCTGCCCTGAGTCATACCAATAAGTATATGGATAGTGGTGCTGCCCGCAAAACCCTTTTCAAAGTCAACCAACATGGTGGTTTTGATTGTCCAGGTTGTGCTTGGCCAGATCCAGATGATGAGCGTTCTAAATTAGGAGAATATTGTGAAAATGGTGCTAAAGCCATTGCAGAAGAAGCCTCCAAAAAAACAATAGGTGCTGATTTTTTTGCAGAAAACAGTGTGCAGGACTTGCGTACATGGTCTGATTTTGATCTAGGTAAAGCGGGCCGGCTCGCTGAACCGATGGTACTACGTAAAGGTGCTAGCCATTATGAGCCCATATCTTGGGATGAAGCGTTCCAGCTAACCGCCCAAGAACTCAACGCATTAGCCGATCCAGATGAAGCTATTTTTTATACTTCTGGCCGGACCAGTAACGAAGCGGCTTTCCTCTACCAATTGTTTGTTCGACAATTTGGGACCAACAACCTTCCAGATTGTTCTAATATGTGCCACGAGTCCTCTGGTAAAGCCTTAGGCAAAACTTTAGGAATTGGCAAAGGCTCCGTTACACTAACAGATTTTTATGAAGCCGAGGTCGTCATCGTCATTGGCCAAAATCCGGGAACCAATCATCCACGGATGTTATCCGCACTAGAAAGGTGCAAAGAAAATGGTGGTAAAATCATTACCGTCAATCCACTTCCAGAAGCAGGTTTACAAAGCTTCATCCATCCCCAAAAACCAGGAAAGATCTTAAGTGGTGGCACCAAGTTGGCAGATTTATTCCTACAAGTAAAAATTAACGGCGACGTCGCTTTATTGAAAGCACTCATGCTCTTACTTTTTAACGAAGAGAAAAAAGCGCCCGGTGCCATTTTTGACTTTGAGTTTATTCAAGAAAAAACAGTTGGTTATGAATCCTTTATCACAGATTTACAAAGGTATGATTTCAATGAATTGGTCGAAGCCGCTGGAGTATCAAGAGCATTGCTAAAAGAAGCCGCCGATTTATTAAAACGAAAAAGTAAAATCATCGTGTGCTGGGCTATGGGACTAACGCAACACGAAAATGGCGTAGCTAATATTCAAGAAGTCGTTAATTTACTACTACTAAAAGGCAGCATAGGGAAACCAGGCGCTGGTACTTGTCCAGTTCGAGGACATAGCAATGTTCAGGGAGACCGGACCGTAGGCATCATAGAGGCCCCCTCTAAATCATTTTTGGATAAATTGGGTGCCGCTTTTGATTTTAAACCACCCCAAAAGCATGGTTACTCTGTAGTAGAAGCCATTAAGGCGATGTACGAAAATAAAGGGAAGGTATTTTTAGCACTTGGAGGCAACTTCCTTTCTGCCTCACCGGATACCAACTACACCGCACAAGCCTTACGAAATTGCTCGTTAACGGTGCACGTATCTACGAAATTGAATCGAAGCCATTTGGTGCATGGTGCACAAGCACTTATTTTACCCTGCCTTGGCCGAACCAACATTGACAAACAGGCCAATGGAAATCAATTTGTAAGTGTTGAAAACTCCATGGGGGTCGTCCATAGTTCTGAAGGTATTCTACCTCCTTTTTCCGATAAACTCAAAAGTGAACCCGCCATTATTGCTGGTATTGCTAAGGCAACCTTAAAGGATAAAAGCACCGCTGACTGGGACCATTTAGTCAAAGATTATGACCATGTACGGGATGCCATTGAAAAGGTGATCCCAGGTTTTGATAATTATAATGAACGGGTACGAGAGCGTGGTGGATTTTATTTACCCAATAGTGCACGCGAGCAAAAATTCACTACACAAAGTGGTAAAGCCCACTTCACGCTCAATAAAGTACCTCAAACTACGTTAAAAAACGATGAATACATCATGATGACCATCCGAAGTCATGATCAGTTCAACACTACCATATATGGTTTGGATGACCGCTACCGAGGTATTTATAATGGCCGTAGAATTGTCATGATGAACGCAAAGGATATCGAATCTGCGAACTTAAAGCAAGGAGATATGGTCAATCTAGTAGGTACCTATCAAGGACAAGAACGTCGAGCACCCCGTTTTATGGTTGTATCTTATCCAATCCCAGAGCGTTGCGTAGCGACTTATTTCCCGGAGGCTAATGTATTGGTGCCGATTGATTCTTATGAAAAAACCAGTAAAACGCCAGCTTCCAAGAAAGTGATCATTCAGATTGAAAAAACAAGCGTATGAAAAATACCCTTTTAAAATTTTCGCCCATTAGTTTTCTAGCTGTTGTTGTTCTTACCTCTTGGGCTAGTGCCTGTCAAGGAAGTGAGCCTAGTGTAATAGAACCTTGTTTCCTGACTGTTTTCGTAGATACCAATAAAACGCCTTATTTATTACCCTATCAACTCGATGAGCCCAGTGAAGTATTTAAACTCCCCGGAAGGTTAGAAGAAATTTCTGGCCTAAGTATGGGAAACAACGATCAATCCCTAGTTGCCGTTCAGGATGAAGATGGAGAAGTCTTTTTTATCAATAAAGAGAATGGAGATGTAGAAAAAGAATTTAAATTTTGGAAAGATGGAGATTATGAAGGGGTCGAAACAGTGGGTCATACCATTTATGTCGTCAAAAGCACAGGTACGATTTATAAAATAACCGAAACGGATGACGAAGAGCCAGATGTAGTAAAATATAATACCTTTTTGGATAGTGGCAATGACGTAGAAGGACTGGCCTATGATCCAGAAGCTCATCAACTATTATTGGCCTGTAAAGCCCAAGCCGGAGAAGATGATTCTTTTGAACTGACCAAAGCTATTTATGCATTTGATCTCAATCATTTTGAACTACTAGCTGCTCCACGGTATTGTATAAAATTAGAAGATGTAAACGAATATCTAAATACAGATCCACTGATTCGAAAATTGGAAAAATTAAATGAATTTTTCGCGCCCGGTGATTCAGAGTTTGGTTTTAGCCCTTCTGCTTTGGCCATCCACCCTGTAAGCGGACATATTTATATTTTATCTTCCGTTGGAAAAATTTTGATGATTATTTCTAAAGAAGGTCGGATTGAGCATATTGAAAAACTCAAAAAGTCGATTCATGAACAGCCAGAAGGGATCTGTTTTGATGCGGCGGGCAATCTTTATATTTCAAATGAAGGAAAAGGTGGTAAAGGCCGAATATACCGCTTCAATATCTCAGCCCAATGATTTGAAGTTGTTCAAAAACTATTGACTTGGCTACAAAATCAGATTACGTTCTTATCCTGCGTTACAAAAATACTCATTTAGCATAGCTTAATTCCGTTTTTTGTGCCTTGACCTAGAACAAAATCTTGATTTTTCGCAACAAGCAGCATTTTCCAAACAACTTCATTGTCTTTATTTTTGTATAATTAAGACAATTACCGCAAGTTTGCGGAATGCAAGTTTAAATGAAAAACAAAGCAGTAGTTTTCATTATAAAGAAAGTGTAACGACGAATTTATTCGCCGAAATCACTTGAAGCTAACAACAATTAGAAATTTAGTTTATCGGCGAATAATTTCGCCCTTACATAGATAACAACCAACATATGAGTATAGTAGAACTGAAGGTACCTGTAATTGGAGAATCCATTGCCGAAGTCACCCTTTCCCAATGGCTAAAAAATGATGGAGATTACGTCGAACTAGACGAACCCATCTGTGAATTTGAATCAGATAAAGCCACTTTAGAATTTCCAGCCGAAGCGGCCGGGATCCTCAAAAGGATTGCCAATGAAGATGATGATTTAGAAATTGGGGCACTAGTCGCTACTATCGATACCAGTGCTGCCAAAGGAGACACAAAACCAGCCGAAGCTACTCCGGAAAAAGAAAGCAGCCCTGCACCAGAAACCGCACCTGCTAAAGAAGCTGCTCCTGCAACCAGCAACTATGCTACAGGACATCCTTCTCCAGCTGCTAAGAAGATTCTAGCAGAAAAGAACATTGCTCCTGGTGATGTTAAGGGCACCGGAAAAGATGGTCGGATTACCAAAGAGGATGCCCAAAATGCTACCGCTAAAGCACCAGCTACCCAGCCTACGGCACGCAAAGAGGAAGCGCCTACACCTGTAGCGCCTCCAGTAAACACTGCTAACTTCAGCCGTGAGGTTCGTCGCGAAAAGATGAGCCGAATGCGCCGGACCATTGCCAGTCGACTGGTTTCAGCGAAAAATACAACAGCCATGTTGACGACTTTTAATGAAGTCGACCTGTCTGAAGTCATGAAAATGCGCAAGCGTTACCAAGAAAAATTCGTAGAGAAATATGGTATCAAACTAGGCTTTATGTCTTTATTTGCAAAAGCCTGTGCTAAGGTTTTAATGGAAATGCCAGATGTAAACGCCTCTTTGGATGGCAATGAAGTGGTCTACCATGACTACGCAGATATTTCTATTGCTATTTCTACACCAACTGGATTGGTCGTACCTCCGGTACACAACGTAGAGTCTCTGAATTTCGCCCAAATTGAGCATAAAATCAAAGAACTAGCTGGCAAAGCTAGAAAGAATGAGCTGAGTCTAGAAGAAATGAGTGGTGGAACCTTCACCATTACCAATGGTGGTATTTTTGGTTCTTTATTGAGTACGCCGATTCTGAATGAACCTCAGTCTGCTATTTTAGGCATGCATGGTATCCAACAACGCGCCGTAGTGATCGATGGTCAGGTAGAAGTACGCCCTATGATGTACTTAGCCTTATCCTATGATCACCGTGTGATTGATGGCAGCACTTCGGTTACTTTCTTAGTGAAAGTGAAGAATTTACTGGAGGATCCAGGATTATTACTCTTGGATCTGTAGCGGCGAATTTATTCGTTGAGTAGCTATCATAAAAAACCGAATCGTCTAATATTGATGATTCGGTTTTTTAATTGTAGGCAGTTAAACCACAGCTTTTTGCTGTTATTTGGCTGAAGCAGAATTTACAGAATTATTGGGCTTGCAGGATTATTCTAGATCTAGACAGCTAGTATTACTCCCAATTTAAACTTTTTTTGCGGACAAAAAATCAAACAATGTTCCTAAGAATTCTGAAATCCTGCGAATCCTGTTTCTAAAAGGTAAGTTAGCAGAAACTACCCTAAAAAGACTCTGCAATACCCAAATAAAAATTTCGATCATTCTCTGGTCCAAAACCGAAGCCATAATCAAAGCGAATATTAAGGTTCTCGGATTGTACAATTTTTAGGCGGAAGCCGATTCCAAGATCATATTTCAAATTAGCGAAGTTAAAATCTCCAAACTTTGCATTCACATCACCTAAGCCACCAAAAAAGACGAATCCAATGCGTTCGAAAGTCTGCCAACGATACTCCGCCTGAGCAAACAGGGTGATCTTATCTCGAAATCGGTTATCCTGAAAGCCCCGAAGTAAAGCCGGCCCACCTAAAGTTGATAGTTCTAAGGGTGGTGTATCATTCCAAGCCATCCTTGCAAACCATTGCAGCGCCAAGGCATCATATGGTCTATTTGGACTTAATTGTAAGTACTGCCGGAAATCTAGTTTAGACAACATAAAGTTGTGGGTACTCCCAAAAGCTTCTTGGTAAAACCCATGCGTAAATTCCAAAAAATTACCCTTCTGAGCATTCAATACATTATCTCTACCATCATAGGTAACGGCGAACTCTATTCCAGAAGAAGTAGAACCCAGCTCATCTTGCAAAGAAGTACCTTCTGGCAACTCCCCATCACTTTCTAATAGCTCCACACGCCGATTGGTGTTATAACGCCATCCTCCACCTACAAAAAGGTTCGGCGCTACCCGACGAAGTAGCAGCGGTTGTAATAAAAAATTATTGAAAGTAATCTCTCGTTGATCTCCCTCAACCGTTAAATTACCAATACCATAATAGCTCAGTGGAAACTTTGAGAACTCTAAGTTCCCCTTTAACAGGTACTTTTCTTGATCAAAAAACACCGTGAATCCAGAATAAAAAATGAATTGATTTTTCAGCGTATACTGTAGGGAAAGCGGTAAATTTGAGGTCCGCGTTTCAAGCCCTGACTTCTTGGGTTTAAACAGCAACTTTGCGCCTACCCCTAAGCCCAAACTAGTAGACGGCTCATAAGTGGCGACCGGAGCAATTACTACCCGATTCACAAAAAGTGTCGTATCCTCGGATAAGCGATTTTTGCCCACATTGAATTCGAACCAACTGGTGATGGTTTCTACGAATTTCTGAGCGGATAAGTCTGCTGTACACAGAAAAAAACTACTCAATATTAAAATTAAGCTTTTGCGTAGGGTTGAGTTCATGTTCGAGTATTTGGGTCGTTTTTAATAGTACTTTCAAAATAGAGATGGTTATAGAACCATTCAACCCTCAAGTTCGGTCGAAAAATACAGTCGTTTTTTATGTTAAAGATCTTTTAGTATACTGGACTTCTTAAAATAAGTAGACACTTAGTCCATTATAGCTAGCTATTTTTTAATTTTTTCCCGATATTAGAAGCTATTTTAACTACAAAAACCAAACAGATGAGCACATTCAAAGAAGAATTTGACAAAACAGTAAAAAGCGTAAAAAGTGGCTTAGAAAACCTTAGTGTTCAGATGAACCTAGGCAAAAAAGAGGCCATGGAAGAATATGCGGAACAAAAATCTAAGCTCCAGGAGTGGATCAAAGGGAAAAAACCATTCTTTGATGAAGTCAAAGAGGAAGCTTCTGAAGAGCTGCAAGAACTCAAAGCAAAATACCACAAACTAAAAGAAAAACTCAACGCTACCCCAAGCACAGAAGAGGAAGTAAAAGCTGAGCAAGAAGCTTTGGCAAGTACACTGGACGACTTCCAGGACCAAGCTGAAAAAGTAGAAGACCAAGCCGAGGGTACCACCCGAACGTTTGCGGCTAATTTGGGTAGCCAATTAGATGGCTTACAAACCAAAATGCGCCGACTTTCTGTCTTATTAAAAGATGAGGCGACTGAGGAGTGGAACGAATTCCGCGAAGAAAATAAAGAGAACATCGAAAAGCTCAAGTCCAAAGCCAATGAATTTACAGAAGAGGCCAAAGAAGAGTGGACAGAATTCCAGAAAGAAGCGAAAGCTTTATTTAAGAAGTTTCGGTCTAAGTTTTAGGGAGAATAATTACTTCTAATTTTTTCAAGAAAAAGAGCGGTCCAACTTCACTTTCTGGATCGCCTCTTGTACTTTTGTCCCAAATTATAGTGTTCGTCTATTTACACTGGTTTGCAGGTGGAAAATAAATGATTGCTCAGAAGTTAAAAAACAACAACCTAACTCTATTTCATGGACCCAATGATATTCATGTGGCTAGGATTTATCCTTGCTGCTTATTCCGTTGTCGGTAATGACGTGATTCAAACCCTAGGTACCTTCCTTGCTTCTAATGAAAAGCGTCCATGGTATGTGCTCTGGTTATTTGCTGCTTCTATTTTAACCATAACGCTAGTTTACGGATGGTTTCAAAACGGTGGTGATGTTTCTTATCAAAGACTTTTAGGGGACGGTGGCTTTGCTGACCCTAAATATAAAGACCCTAGAGATATTCCTAGCTTTGGATGGGTGTATTTGCTGCCACCTCTGGTTTTAATGGTCATTACCAGGTTTGGAATCCCCGTTAGTACTTCTTTTTTAATCCTGACTTTTTTTAATCCTAAAAACCTTTACGATATGGTCGTAAAGTCCATGTCAGGGTATTTGGTAGCCTTTGCGGCCGCCATTGTTCTGTATATTTTTATTACAAAAAGTCTAGAAAAGAAGTTTACCGATAATCCAATGACGGATTCCCAAAAGACCTGGTGGACCGTAGCCCAATGGGCTTCAACCGGATTCCTTTGGACTCAATGGCTGGCTCAGGATTTTGCCAATATCTATGTCTATCTGCCAAGAAAAATTGATGGAACGACGCTTTTTATCTCCATTAGTATTTTACTAGCTATGTTGGCGTATATTTTTTACTCCAAAGGTGGTGCAATCCAGTCTATCGTCAAAGCAAAATCCAATACAGGGGATATTAGATCCGCTACTTTTATCGATTTATCCTATGGGATCGTACTTTACTTCTTTAAGGAATTGAATAATATACCAATGAGTACCACCTGGGTGTTCTTAGGTTTACTAGCGGGTAGAGAAATTGCTTTGCGCTATAATTTAGACAAAAAAGTACCACGTGAAACTTTGAATGATCTAGGTCGCGACCTGGGGAAAGTCTTTTTTGGTTTATTTGTGAGTATTGCGCTGGTGTTCCTGATTCGTTGGTTGACGATCTAAGGACGGACAATACTTAGGTGTTGAAATGACAAGGGGATGAATTAACTTTTAATTCATCCCCTTCGTCATTTTATCAATTCAATAATTAATACCCCGCTGCTTGTCCATCCTTCCGAGACTCTGAAGCACCAGAATAAACTCTATTTTTCAGATCGACACCAATGGCTTGATAACCACCATAAATGCCTACGGCAAAAGAAACTTGGTGGCCTTTCTTACGCAATTCGCGAATGGTTTTATAATCAAAACCACTTTCTAGGTTAAGCGTTCCGCCATTCGTCATTTTAGATCCAGTAGGCTGAGAACTACCACGGTGACGCATCCGAGGTGCATCTCCAGCTTCTTGTAGATTCATCCCAAAGTCAATTAGATTTATGACGATCTGTGCATGGCCTTGTGGTTGTACTGCTCCTCCCATCAAACCAAAACTTACCCAAGGCTGTCCATCTTTAGTGATAAAGGCAGGAATAATGGTATGGAATGGACGCTTCCCAGGTTCTAAGGCATTGGCGTGGTTTTTATCCTGTACATTGAACATTTGGCCACGATTCTGCATAACGAAGCCCAGACCATCCGGTACCATCCCAGAAGCAAATTCAGAATAAATACTTTGGATCAAGGAGACCATATTTCCGTCTTTATCGGCAACCGTTAGATAAGTGGTATTGCCACTTTCGATTTCCATATCACCTGCTGGATACCTACGAGCGGCACGATCTTCTTGGATCAAAGCCCTCCTTTCTGCGGCATATTCTTTCGATAATAATTCCTCCAATGGAATATCATTAAAGGCCGGATCAGCATAGAATTTAGCTCGATCTTCGTAAGCCAATTTTTTAGCTTCTGTTAGTACATGGAGGTATTCTGAACTACCAAAACCCATAGAGGCAATATCATAGTCTTCTAAAATATTCAACATTTGCAGGGCCGCAGTTCCTTGTCCATTAGGCGGTAACTCCCAGACATCGTAGCCACGATAATTGGTAGATACCGGCTCCACCCAATTCGAAGTGTGGCTAGCTAAATCTTCGTAAGCTAAAAAGCCACCATTCTTTTTCATAAATGCATCAATAGTACGCGCGATATCTCCTTTATAAAAAGCATCTCGTCCACCTTTGGCAATTTTTTCATAAGTATTGGATAAGTCTGGATTTTTAAAGACCTCGCCCTTCATTGGTGGGCGACCATTAGGTAAGTAAGTTTTAGCAAAACCGGGAATCTCTTCCATGCCTTTATAGTTGGAAGCCATTTCATAAGCAATCACTTCTGAAACAGGGAATCCTTCTCGACCATAATCAATGGCTGGCTGTAATATTTCCGCCATGGGGAGTTTTCCAAATTTTTCGTGCATGGCAAACCAACCATCAACACAGCCAGGAACGGAGACGGGTAAGGGGCCATGCAAAGGGACATATCTCATATTCTTATCTACAAAATAATCAATATTCAAAGCTTTGGGAGCTCTCCCACTGCCATTGAAACCATATAATTTTTCTTCTTTAGCATCCCAAACAATGGCAAAGATATCACCTCCAATTCCACAACTGGCAGGTTCTACCAAACCAAGCATCGCATTGGCAGCAATGGCAGCATCCATAGCACTACCGCCTTTTTTAAGTACATCTAGAGCCGCTTGTGTAGCGAGTGGCTGACTGGTGGCCGCCATACCATTACGTGCGATAACTTCTGAACGCGTGGTAAAAGTTTCTCCGGTTAATCGATCCTGAGCGTTTAGGCTAATTGTGAAAAATAGAGCCCAAAAATAGGTTAAAAGTTTTTTCATTACTTGAATTTTGAATCGCATAATTAAAGATAAAACCTACCTCGTATTGAGAGCTACGCTTAAGCAGGTTTAAATGATCTATCTTTATAAAGAGGGAATAGCTAAAAAAGGTTTTTGGAATCTTCTTCAATTAAGTGTAGCAGATTGTACGCCCGTAAACGTCATTTTCACTGGTTTAATCGTACCATCTTCATTGAATTCCATTTTATCCAAACAGACTACCCGATGATCTCTATCCTCATTAGGGATGGGCCTTCGATGGTAGACCATTATCCAATCATCTGTATTGGGGACATTAAGTACTGAGTGATGTCCCGCTCCTGTTGCCACTTCTTCATCAGATTCTAAAATGGTGCCTATTCTTGTGTAGGGACCTTGTACAGACGGAGCCGTTGCATACGCTACTTTATAGGTTCCGTTCGTCCAGCCTCCTTCCGACCACATAAAGTAATAGGTATCCTTGCGTTTAAACATAAACGGCCCTTCTACATACCCCTCTTGAGTTACTTCATGGAACAGCAGTCCATCTTCCCAAGGAATAAAGCCCGTAAAATCATCATTGAGCCTACCCAAATTGCAACGCCCCCAACCACCATAAAAAAAATAAATTGTCCCGTCATCATCCCTGAAAACAAACTGATCAATGGGTTGAGCCATATTGTAAAAGTCGCCGAGTAAAGGCTCTCCGAGTAAATCTTCATAAGGACCATCGGGAGCATCTGCCACCGCAACGCCTATTCCACCTATTTTATATTTTGCATAACGCTCATCATATCCAGGTCGTTCGGGATTTTGGATATCGTTTCCTGCAAAGAATAAATAATATTTCTCTTGGTGCTTAATCACTGAGGGCGCCCACATCGCTTGTTTGACCCAAGAAACGATACTGGTATCCAATACCCTTTCATGCTTGGTCCAATTCACCAAGTCTGGAGAAGAAAAAGCATCCAGGTGCAATTGCTTATCATAGTCTTCAGAGTAAGTAGGGAAAATCCAATACTGTTCATCTAAGACCATACCTTCGGGGTCTGCGTACCAGCCAGGGAAGATGGGATTCATTGAGGTGACCTTCTGACTATTTTCTTTATTTTCTTGCGAATTAGATTGGCAGCTCGCGAAAAAAAATAAAGCGCTAATGATAAGAAAGCGGATCATATACTTAAATTTGGTTAAGAAGCTATTTGAAAGATATCATCTTTTTTAACTAAGTAATAAAAAATGAAAGCAATACACCGCAATAAAAATGGATTATTATATTTTTTGATCCCAATCCTATTACTCCTCCAAGGATGTAATGCAAGCAACACAAAGTCTGGAGATACTCCTAAATTCAACATCCAGCAAGACTTACTCCTACTCCACTACGATTTTAAGACAGATGTGGATGACCTGCATTCCGCGGCAGCTTTTGGCACCCTACTTTCACATCCAGACTATAAAACAATCAATTACCACG
>CAXIDD010000029.1:0-16576 GCA_964021975.1 uncultured Saprospirales bacterium
AATAGTCGAACTAGTAAAATTCTTCGTAAGGATATCACTGGATCTGGCATTAAATAGACCATCAAGAATTAAGCGTTGTTGGGGATTGAAGTTGTGTCGAATTCCAAAATTTAATTTATGCGGACGATCTGTATCTTCTTGGGTAATGTCCTGTGCTTGTCTGTAAATATTATTACTAAGGAAGTTTTCACTATTTACGGTTTCTTCTAATTCTTTTAATCTGCGGTTGCCTAGGTAATTGATGAAATATCGATTTTCATTATCTGGATTATAGGAAAGGTTCACACCACCTGCTAAAGCTTCATTTATGCCTTTATTATTACCACCAAAACTTTGATTGTCTTTGTTGGTAAAACCAAATTCGTTAATGTTGTTGTAGAGCCCTAGTACGGCATTTTGAGTTTTTTCTGTAAACTGGTAAACTTTACCTTCCAGTCGATAGGTGTCTTCCGTCCCAAGGCCTGCTGAGATTTCTCCAAAATAACCTTGCCTGCGGTCGGCTTTAAGTTGTAAGTTGATGGTTTTTTCGCGTAGACCGTCATCCACTCCGGTAAAGATGGCTTCTTCTGTTTTGCGGTCAATTACTTGGACTTTGCTGAGGGCATCCGCAGGTAAGTTTTTGGTAGCTACTTTAGGATCTCGGTCAAAAAATTCTTTACCATCTACCAGTACTTTAACTACTTCTTCGCCTTCCGCTTTGATGTTCCCAGCAGCATCTACTTCTAGTCCTGGGAGTTGACGAAGCACTTCTTCAGCGGCGGCACCCGGACGGGTAGCAAAAGCCTCTACATTAAACTCTAAGGTATCATTCTTAAATTGGATTGGAATCAATTCAGCTTCTACGATAACTTCTTCTTGGGTCTCGGTTTGTAATTGCCGGACTCCAAGGTCATCTCCTGAATCTAGAGGCATAGTCAACTGGTCATAAGCCGTTTTTAAGCCAACGAAAGAAAATTGTATGATATAGCTACCACTCTTTATCCCTTTAATCTGATAAATCCCGTTTGTATTGCTTATACCAAAATATAGCAGTAGAGAATCAGTGGGATTGAGTAATGCCACAGTGGCATATTCTAAGGGCTGATCTTGTTCATTTATCAGTTTACCTTGTAGGTTGTATTGTGCATTAAGGTTTAAAGCAATGGTCAAAAAGAGTAGAATAGCGATTACTACCTTTTTCATATATCACTAGTATTTTTTTAATTTTTTACTTGACTTTTCCATAGTTTTTCGATCCTCTAAATAGCTTGCTTGCTTTTCTTTAACCAATTGTAAAAACTCGGATTCGGATAGTTTTTGTCCCTTATCTAGTTTAGATTGGAAACCTTCTTCGGGTGGGGCCAAATTGATTTCGGTAGCGAGTAAAAAGATCGCTTCATTTTTTTCTAATCCCAGGATCAGGCCAGGAAGACCATAGTATTGCTCTGGGCCTGCAGCAATAGGAATTTGTGGGGTAAACCAGGCCGTAATTGTCTCATCTCCTATTGTAAGATCGGCACCCATACAAACATAGTTCAGAATTTTCTTCTTGCGAGCGGTCAATTTCCATGGTTTCGCACCAAGGGGAGAAGTGACTATAAAGTTTCTGGTCATAAACTCCATTTGTTTCATTTGCTCCTGCACTTCAAAATTATGGAAGATTTGTTTGGTCTTTGGTGCTGGTGTTTTTGAGTAATTAACCTTTTTTATAGCCGTTTGGAGTTGCTCTGATAGTATTGCTCGTTTAGAATCATCTGCTTTATATAGTGATTGTTTTTGGGTAAAGGAAAGTAGATGGTAAGACTTTCCCTGGCGGGGTAAATTCTCAATATAACTGTCCCATCGAGGATCATCATATGCTCCATCTAATTGATAATCGATGATTTGTTCATAGAGTACTAGCCCTCCTTCTATTGTTTGACTAAATAAATTGGACCACGCAAAGATGAGGAATAGAGTAGCAGTAGATAAGGAGTACATCGAGTTCTTCATCGGTATAGATTTTTTGTAAAATACGGATAATTTACTGGTCGTATCCACTTAGTGCATGATTACCCACTTTTCCTGGCCAATCAAAACGCCAGCTTGGGATAGTTTTATCAAATGGAGGCCATTCGGTGCAATTGCATCATTGGTTGGCTGTAAATTTTACCGAACTGCTTCTTGCAGATGATTTGCCCCGCTACCTAGGGGAATATAAGCATCCGGATATCCATCTTGATCATAATCTGAAAAGGCCGCACCAATATTTTGTGCTTTAAAATCTACGCCTGTGCTAGCACTAATAGCTTCTTAGAATAAAAAGGCCTACTCAATTCTTAGTGAGCAGGCCTTTTTACCCTAAGCTGAATTATCAATAGTTTCTTACTTACCCAATTAAGTTTTGTTGCTCTATATATTGATGAAAAGTACTTTTATACAGTCCACCCACTGGGATGGTTGTCCCAGCAATAACCAGGTCATTTTTACCGATGCTTTCAATCTTGTTTAAAGAAATGATATAAGATTTGTGCACCCGTAAGAAAGGAGGTGTCTCAAGTGATTCTTCAATCTTTTTGAGGTTTTGTAAAGTCATTAATTTGATCTTTGTCGTGAAAATCCTGGAATAATCTTTCATCCCTTCGATGTATAGAATATCATCTAGCCAGATTTTTTGCAAACGGTACTCCGAACGAACTAAAATATATTCTTGAGCTTGCTTTTTTTCTTTTTTAGGAATAGAAGACACCTTTTTTTGAGCACTAATTTTTTGGTGTACCCGCTCTACTGCTTTTAAAAAGCGTTGAAAACTGATTGGTTTTAATAAATAATCGGATACACTCAGTTCATAACCCTTTAAGGCATATTGATCATAGGCAGTAGTTAAAATTACGTGAGGTTTCACTTCTAAGGATTCTAGGAGTTGAATTCCCGTCAATTCATCCATTTGTATATCTAAAAAAAGCAAGTCAATTTTTGCTTGTTTTAAAAAATGAAGGGCTTCTAAGGCATTATCGAAGGTGCCACATAACTCCAGGTAAGGGACTTTGCTAATGAACTTTGACATCTTTTCTAATGCTAATGGCTCATCGTCAATAGCGATACAATTAATTTTCATGCACAGGATTTTTAGTTATTGGTAATATAGAATCAGGCTTTATTTGATCGTGTAAACTACGAGCGGGTATTTCTATGAAAATTTGAAAATTGGGTAAAGTGTTATTAATGTAAAAATCATGCGTTTCGGGAAAAATGAGTTTAAGTCTTCTTTCTACATTAGACAAGCCAATACCACCGAGTGAGTCTTTAGGACCATGGTATGCCGCATTATATTCATTGATTACTTCGAACTGATAATGATTGTCATTGACTTTTAGATTAATAATAATTCCTGGACTTGGTCCAGACTTTCGGCCATGTTTATAAGCGTTTTCAATAAATGGGACCAACAACATAGGTGGAATTGCTTTACCTTTTGGGTCGCCTTCTAAATTGAATTGGATAAATTTGGGGTCTTTCAAGCGCAAGCGAATCAAATCGATCATACTTTCTAGGTAATAAATCTCTTTTTCTAAAGAAACCAGCTCGGTATTTGATTCATAAAGCATATAACGCATGATCTCTGATAGTCTGACAATGGCATCCGAAGCACGGTCCTGATCAATATAAACCAAAGAGTCTATGTTGTTGAGCGTATTAAAGATAAAATGCGGATTAACTTGTGAGCGCAGCATCTTTAATTCGCTTTCCAAAGTCTGTTGCTCCAACTCCATCTGTCGTTGTTTGTCTTTTAGCCAACCTCGAAATAATCGGACACCACAGAATAAAAAGACAAAAGAATAGGTGCCAAGAAAAATTCCAAAGAGCGAAGGGAAAAAGAAAAAGGGCTCCTCTATTGTTTCTAATCCAAAAATATGGGGGTAGACGATATAATAATATGCCGCTCGTTCAATCACTAAGAAAATGAATACAGAACTTACAAACCACAAAGCAAACCGTTTCAGCTTTTGGGTCAATAAATACCTGGGGACCAGAAAATAGGCCGTGAAATAGACTACCAACAAGTCTAATGGCAATACCAATGCCGTGCTCGACCAGAAAAACTCGGTCCGACCTGTAATGCGGTTTGATATGTAATAAAAGCAAGTTAGCGTCAACCAAAATAAGATATGCGCTCCAATGGTGAATAGACGCTGTTGTAGTTTTTTCGACAACATATTTATTTTCGTTTTCTAAAGATAAAATTATTCTTCCTTATTTACCGCTCAAGTCTACAAGCACTCTTTTTGTCTATACCAATCCGTATTCTTCGCACTTATCATTGTTTGAAACATCCTTCTTTTTGAATTGAATAATATGATGGTATTGTGTGATCCTTTCTGGGGCATAGGCTCTCCAACCCTGAAAGCGTCGAACAGGATGTAGTCATTTAAAGTCAAATACAGGAACAAGTCGGCTATTTTTCGATATCGAACAAAATAGTGTTCGATATCGAACACTATCAAATTGATTTATTTTTATAATTAACTGATTCATAAGTGATTAAAAACTTGGCACGGCGATTGAACCTAATATAGTAGATTAAAAAACAATTCAATGGATAGACCCGTATCAACCGCTAAACAAAGAAAAAACAGCTATAAAAAGAGCTTGACTTATGTCTTGATAGCCATAGCGCTTGTAGCAGCTTTTTTCTTGCTCAGAAAAGTATTACGCACCAAAGTAAGTACCGATGATTTCCAAATGGCACAGATTGAAGTCGGAAAAGTTGCTAACGCAATTTCTGCTTATGGTTCGGTAGTCCCTGCTTTTGAGCAGCAAGTGAATGCACCTATTGCCACGGTAATTAAGGAAGTATTGGTCCGATCCGGGGCAGCCGTAGAAGCTGGCGTACAATTAATGCAACTCGATGATGAATACATCCAGTTGCAGTATGATCAAATCAAGGATCAAGTTGAATTGAAAAAAAACAACATCACCCGACTGCGTTTTGAATATGAAAAAAATTTGAATGACCTACGTTTTGAAAACGAGATTAAAGCCCTCCAGCTATCGACGCTGGAGGCCCAGTTGAAGGATGCGGAGCGACTCCAGGAAATTGGCTCTGCTACCGTAGAAGAAGTAGAAAAGGCAAAACTGGATTTGGAGATTGCTCAATTAGAGAAAAAGAAGCTCGATAATAACCTACAATTCAAGGAAAAAACCATTAACAGTGATCGCCGGAATCTCGAATTAGAGATGCTTATCGAAGAGAAAAAATTGAAAGAGTTTCAACGAAAGTTGACCGAAACCTCCGTGAAGGCTCCTCGCCCTGGTGTCGTTACCTACATCAACGAATCGATTGGTCAAAAAGTAAATGAAGGGGAGGCCTTGGTACGTTTAGCCAACTTGGAAGCATTCCGAATTGAAGCCAGTTGTTCGGATCGTTATGCTAACCTTGTGAAAGTCGGATTACCCGTAAAAGTAAGGATCAACGCTAAAGACCTTAAAGGGTATATCTCTTCCATTTTACCAGCAGTTGAAAACAACACACTGGAGTTTATAGTAGAGTTGGAAGATTTTGGTAACGAAGCGCTACGGCCCAATCTTAGAGTAGAAATTTTCATCATTTCTGAAGAAAAAGAACAAGTACTAAGAGTAAGAAATGGTTCCGCTTTCACTGGAGCGGTCGAACAAGCACTCTATGTAGTAAGAGGAGAGGAAGCCATCCGAGAAAGAGTAACCATTGGCCTGACGAGTAAGGATTACGTAGAGTTGACCAACACGAACTTGAAGGCTGGCGACCGGGTCATCATCAGCAATATGGAAGATTATGACCATTTACAAAGCATCACCCTGAAAAAAGATTAATATGAACCCGACGAAACTTCTAAAATATATAGTATTAATCCTCTTTTTTATTCCTTTGAAGGGGAGCGCGCAGTTGCCAGACACCCTAGAATTGGAGGAGTTCTTAGCATTGGCTCGCCAAAGAAATATCAATGTTGATGCAGCTAAGTTGGACCGCAGCCGTGCCGATTTAGATTATCAATTGGTGCAGGCCAACTTAAAGCCTCGTTTGGTCGCCAATGCCAATTTACCCAACTACGTTCGGACTTCCAGAGAGGTGCTACAACCCGATGGGAATATCGCTTTTCAAAGAGTGAGCAACAACAATTCTGCTTTGGGCGTAACCCTTTCTCAGAATATCGCTCAGACAGGAGGAACTGTTTTTGTACGCTCTGATTTACAACGTTTTGATGATTTTCAAACCGATGCAACCCTCTACAACGGGGTGCCGATTCGGATTGGAATCTTCCAGCCTTTGTTTGGGTTTAATGACCTTAAATGGGACAAACGTTTGGCTCCCTTGCGCTTACAAGAAGCCAATAAAAAATACATCTCGGATCTTGAGAATATCAATACTTTAGCTACCCAATTGTTTTTTGATTTATTGATTGCGCGAATGAATCTCAATATTGCCAATTCGAATTTTTCGAACAATCAATCCCTCTTTGAGATTGCCGAAGAACGTCATGCCCTGGGTAAAATCTCAGATTCTGATTTACTGCAATTAAAAGTAAGTTTACTCAATTCTCAGCGCAACCAAAAAAGTGCTCAGCAATCGGTACGCTTTGCCTCATCGATAATTTATACTTTCTTAGGTATGAATTACGACGGTACACTACTCGGGGCAGATACCCCAGAAGCATCGGCCACCACCACGGTGGATGTGAAAGAAGCGCTCGATAAGGCAATGGCTACTCGTTTTGAGCAAGACAGCTACGTACGAATGCAGGCAGAGGCAGATCGTGAAATTGCCAGAGTGAAAGGTACTGGTGGCTTACAAGCTGATCTCTCTGCTTCCTTTGGACTGACCCGAGCGGCCATGCAATTGGGGGATATTTATGATTCTCCACAAGATGAGCAATTTGCACAGGTCACTTTGAGTGTGCCTATTTTAGATTGGGGCGAACAAAAATCAAGAGTAGCCATTGCCAAAGCTCAAAAAGACTATACCGCTCGCTTTGTAAATCAAGAACAATCTCGTTTCAGAACAGAAATCCAACAGGCTGTTGATCAGTTTAATAGCATCCAGCAGGAATTGGAGTTAGCCAAAATGTTACAAGAAGTTGCCCAGGAGCGCTTTGGTATTGCTCGAGAGAGCTTTGTCCTCGGAGCGATTAGTATAACCGAATTAACAATTGCTCAACAAGAAAAGGATCAGGCTTTACGCTCCTACATTTTTGTACTGAGTCAGTACTGGAATAGCTACTATCAGCTAAGAGCCTTAACGCTATATGATTTTAAAAGTAATAATAACATCAAACAACAATAAAAAAGCAATAAAATGATAGCACTAAAAAATGTCAGTAAAGTCTACCAAACCAAAACCATCGAAACGGTAGCCCTCAATGAAATCTCACTAACGGTAGAAGAAGGAGAATTCCTCTCCGTGATGGGCCCTTCAGGCTGTGGTAAGAGTACGCTTTTGAATATTATGGGTATGATTGATGAGCCCAGTCACGGTCACCTAAATATTGGTGGTCAAGTGGTCAATGATTACGGCTCCAAAGCTACGGCCCGTTTCCGGAACGAGAACTTGGGTTTCATCTTCCAAAGTTTTCATTTGATCAACGACCTTTCCGTGGTAGACAATGTAGAGTTACCACTTTTATATCGGAAAACCACTAGCAAACAGCGCCGTGAATTGGCAGAAGCTGCTTTGACCAAGGTTGGTTTAAAGAATCGGATGAAGCACTTTCCTTCTCAGCTTTCTGGAGGTCAAAAACAACGGGTAGCCATCGCACGGGCCATTGTTGGGAATCCAAGGATCATTTTAGCAGATGAGCCAACTGGTAACCTGGATAGTGTCATGGGGAATGAAATCATGGATATTTTACTCCGCCTCAATCAGGATGAGAAAACAACGATTGTCATGGTCACCCACGATGAGCGAATGGCTAAGAAAACCCACCGTCTAGTACGCCTTTTTGATGGAAATCAAGTTCAGTAAACTTTAAAAGAACCACCATGCTAAAGAATTATTTTAAACTCGCTATAAAAGTATTGGGCCGTCGAAAGTTCTTTACGTTTATCAGCCTTTTCGGGATCAGTTTTACTTTGATGATACTGATGTTGATTACGGCTTTCTTAGACAACGAATTGGGCCCTAATGCACCGCTTTCTGAAAAAGACCGGATGGTATTTATGTCCCGTATCAAAATGACCTTAGAAGTTAAGGATACAATCCCTTTGGTCGATTCCACATTAGTGGATGGCATCATGCGCTATGATACGACCTATGATTACAGCAATCGAAACTCTAGTACCTCCATTTCTTCCTATTCCTATTCTTTTTTAGATAAATATATGCGGAAGGTAGATGGTGCGTCGGTAGAAAGTATCTATTCGCCAGGCAGCTCTTTTGATGTATTTATCAATAATAACAAATTGACTCTTTCAGCTATTTATACAGATGCGCCCTATTGGTCTGTTTATGATTTTGAAATGTTGGAGGGTCGCACTTATCAGCCTCAGCAAGTGGCCAACCAAGCTCAAGTGGTGGTGGTTACGGATAAGACAGCTAGAGGTTTCTTCGGGAGGTCAGCCAATGTGCTTGGAGAAATGATCGAGCTAGATGGGAAAAATTATGAAGTAATTGGGGTTGTGAAAGCACCTACCATCAATAAACGTTTTGTCAACGCCGATGTCTTTATTCCCCTTACCAACTTAAATGCTCGCAACCTTAGTGATGAAAGTTTCTTTGGTGGTTTTGAAGGTGCTTTCCTAGCTAGCGATGCGAGTAAAGTAAATCGGGTGAAATCAGATTTAGTCCGTAAATCTACTTTAATTACACTGCCTAATCCAGAGGAATACAATACTTTAACGGTTATGCCCATGGATTATAAGGAACGTTATGCCCGCTCTATTTACTATAGAGGAGATGATCCTAAGAAAAGTGCTCGGATAGTTTTTGGTTCACTGATTGGTTTATTACTACTTTTCGTGTTATTGCCAACCCTTAATCTTGTAAATGTCAATATAAGTAGGATCATAGAACGTTCTTCTGAGATAGGCGTACGCAAAGCTTTTGGTGCACATTCAGGGACTATTCTCTTTCAGTTTGTTTTTGAAAACATCATTTTGACTTTTCTAGGAGGCATTATTGGTTTTGTCCTGGCACTTGTATTGATTCAAGTAATCAATGATAGTGGAGCATTAGGAGATGCCATTCTTCGGTTTAACTTCAGAATCTTCCTATACAGCTTCCTAATCTGTCTATTCTTCGGAATCCTTTCCGGATTAATCCCGGCCTACCGCATGTCAAAGATGCAGATAGCTAAGGCCCTAAAACAAAATCAATTATGATCAAGCATATATTCACTTTGATTTGGAACAAACGTCGGAAAAACTTCCTATTGTTCCTGGAGATCTTCCTTGCTTTTGCGGTTTTGTTTGCCGTATTTACCTTTGCCGTTCAAAGCTTTAGAAGCTACAGCAGCCCATTAGGTTTTGATACCGAGGACAACTGGATTGCTTTTATGGAGTGGGACCAAGACCTGGATTCCACCGCTTTGTTGGATATGAAATTGCGTTTGGAGCGGGAGCTGGAAGATAAGCCACAAATTATCTCTGCCGCTTACGTTGGAAATATTACGCCTTTTTCAGGGAGTACTTGGAGTACCACTACAGATGATAATGGCTTCGAACTTTCTACTCGATTAGTAGAAGGAGATGAAGATTATTTAGAAACCGCTGGCGTTAATGTCATTAAAGGCCGTCATTTTAATGAAGATGATTACAATGCAAAATACCAGGCGATTATATTTAACCAATTATTGGTAGAAAGCACTTTTGGTGATAAACCAGTTTTGGATAGTGTCATTTTGCTCAATGGAGAAAAAAAGGTAGTGGGTATTATTGATCACTTTAAATACATGGGAGAGTTTTCTGAAGAGGCCAATTTAACCGTTTCCCTTAAACCTAAATCTTCTCGTGACTTGGGTAATTTGCAAATGCGTCTGGCTCCGGGGACACCAGCTGATTTTGAAGCGGAAGTCAATCGAACCATTTCGGAAATTACCAAACGCAATGATTTTATCATTCAGAATTTAGATACCGAAAGAATAGAAGAATCCAGAGATACTTGGGTGCCACTTATTGCCTCGCTTTGTATTTGCGCTTTTTTGATCATCAATGTAGCTTTGGGCCTCTTTGGGGTCTTGTATTACACCATTAGTAAGCGCCGGGCTGAAATTGGATTGCGCCGTACTTTGGGTGCCACCAAAGCGGTCATAAGTAGACAGTTCGTTGGGGAGGTTTTACTGGTTTCCGGAGCAGCATTATTGATCGGTATTTTCTTTGCCATTCAATTGCCTTTGATGAATGTCATGGATATAGACGACATCAATTACTATTTAAGTATTGGGTTTACTAGTGTATTAATTTTAAGTGTTGTATTATTATGTGCGTTCTACCCAAGTCGGCAGGCCGCAAATATTCACCCGGCAATGGCCTTACACGAAGAATAGGAATTAACCTATGCAGAAAATATTGATCATAGACGACGATCACAGTGTTTGTTTCTCAATCAGCTTATTATTGAAAAGAGCTGGTTTTGCAACCGCATTTATCCATAATCCAAAAGGCTTGAATCAGGCCATTCAAAGAGAGCAGCCTGATTTGATCCTTTTGGATATGAACTTCACCATTGATACCTCTGGTAAACAAGGCTTGAAAGCCCTGGATCAAATCCGAACGATAGACCAGCAAGTCCCCATCATATTAATGACGGGCTGGGCTACTGTAGAATTAGCTGTAAAGGGCATGAAAAAAGGTGCGACGGATTTCATTGCCAAACCTTGGGACAACAAGCAATTGCTCAATACAGTCCGTACTATTTTAACTTTGAAAGCACCCCAACAAAGTACTGTCGATACCGGGATGACCGATTTTGATCGGATTATTGGTAGTAAACACAGTCTAAAAAAGCTAATGGAAACGGCTCGCAGAATTAGTCAAACAGACGCTAGTGTTTTGATCTTAGGCGAAAGTGGAACGGGTAAAGAGCTATTAGCCGAAGCCATCCACCAGGAAAGTCAGCGCAGTAATCAGCCCTTTATCCGCGTAAACATGGGTGGTATTCCTGTAAATCTGTTTGAAAGCGAAATGTTTGGCCACAAAAAAGGTGCATTTACAGATGCCTCTACGGACCGGGAAGGGCGGTTTGCAGCTGCAGATGGTGGGACCATTTTCTTGGATGAAATTGGAGATTTGCCACTGGAAAGTCAAGTCAAATTACTTCGGGTCTTGCAGGAACAAACTTTTGAACCGGTAGGTAGTAGTAAGCCCCAAAAAGTCAACGTCCGGGTCATTAGTGCCACCAATAAAAACCTGGAAGCCATGGTCACGAGTGGTGAGTTTCGGGAGGATCTTTATTACCGGATTAATCTCATAAAGTTAGAGTTGCCGCCGCTGCGACAACGGATTCAGGATATGCCCATTTTGGTAGAAACTTTCTTGAAAAAACTGGGGCAGAATTATGGAAAGCAAGGCGTGCAAATCGATGAATCTGCCGTGAACTGGATGCAGCGCCAGCGTTTTCCTGGGAATATTCGCCAGCTGAAAAACTTAATCGAACGCACCGTTTTAATGTCTGGAAAAGATCGGCTAAGTTTGAGTGATTTCAAACCTTATTACCAAGATTTTGACAGCCAACAAACAGGTTTGCCGGAGGTTGGGACCTTGTCTATAGAAGAAATGGAGGTACAAATGATTCGCAAGGCTTTGGATTTTCATCAAAAAAACATTAGCCTTACGGCAAAATCCTTAGGCTTAACGCGTTCGGCATTGTATCGGAGGCTTCAAAAATATCAAATTCCGTATGACGATTAAGGTTAAATATTTCCTTTTTGTGGGTTTGATCCACGCCTTAATCACTTATCTGGTCTTTTTATTGCTACAAGACCAAAAGGTGTATTTTATCCTTTCAGAAATTCTAATCATTATTTCCATCGCCCTATCTGTTCAGATTTATTTGGCTTTCATTCGGCCACTTCAATTTATGGCTAATGGGATCAATGCGCTGGAAGATGAGGACTTTTCTGTCCAATATTTACAAACAGGCTCTTTAGAATTGAATCAACTGGTAGAGGTTTATAATCAGATGATTGAAAATATCCGGAATGAACGCGTGGCCATTCAAGAGCAGCACTTTTTTTTACAACGCCTGATTCAAGCTTATCCAGCTGCCATTATCATCCTGGATTATGATGATAAAATCAGTGAGCTTAACCCAAGAGCAGTAGCTCTTTTAGAAAAAAAAACACAAGAACTAATAGGCCGAAAATTGCAAGATTTAGAGCATCCGATCGCTGCAGCAATAATTGCAACCGAGCTCGGGGAGTCTCAGGTGATCAATGGTAAAGGAATAGAACGGTATAAATGCGAAATTGCTGAATTTATCCACCGAGGTTTTAAACGAAAATTCATACAAGTCTCAGAATTATCCAAAGAAATGCTTGCTGCTGAAAAACGGGCTTATGGAAAGGTAATCCGTATGATGGCGCATGAAGTCAATAACTCCATCGGCGCCACCAATTCTATCCTAAATATCGGTGTGGATTACCTAGAAGGCTTAGAGACAGAAGGGCAGGAGGAGATTCAACAAGCCTTACAATTGGCCATTGACCGCAACCATTCGTTGAGTCAGTTTATGCGTAATTTTGCGGAGGTCGTTCGTTTACCACAACCCAATAAAGAATTAGTCTCTATAGTCAAGCTGCTGAGAGATGTGGCCAGATATATGGCACCAGTTGCCCAAGAACAACAGGTAGAATTTAAAACCGCCTTTTTAGAGGCAGAAGGCCAGCAAGCTATTCTTGATCCCCAACAGATGGAGCAAGCTTTGGTGAATATTGTTAAGAATGCCATCGAAGCCACGGGGCAGGGAGGGATCATTCGTTTTGAAATTCAAATTGACCCACTCACCATTATCATTGCCAATAATGGACCAGGGATTGACCCATCTGTGAAAGACCAGCTCTTTACACCTTTTTTCAGTACAAAAGTAGATGGTCAAGGTATCGGTTTGACTTTAGTTCGAGAAATCGTTATGAATCACAATGCAACCATTAATTTAGAAACTAGGGTTGATGGTTGGACCTATTGTACCATTACGTTTTTGAATAACTTGTAGGTGGGAATACCGCTGAGGCGAATTTGACTGTGCAGAAAACAATACAGTCGATGTGATGTAGCAATGACATGCATTTATGTAGTGGTGACATGATGCATTTATATAGTGGCGACGCGATGCATTTATGATAGTGGTGACATGATGCATTTATATAGTGGCGACGCGATGCATCTATATAGTGGCGACGCGATGCATCGCGTCGCCACGCTACATTATGGGTTTTTGCTGCGTATAAAAAAACCGCCAAACTTACCGAAACATTCAGGCAATCCGTCTGGCCGCTTCCTGCAATGTACAGGCGTACATCGCATTGCTCCGCAATTTCTATAGGTAATCCTGCTTTTTCAGGCCCCATGATCAACAAATCATTTTGTTGGAACTTAAAATCTTTTAAATGCTGCGCCTCAGGATCTACAAACGTAGCAATTTTCCGACCGGAATAAGTAAGCAGGAAATCGTTGATCTGATCGATCTTTTTGATTTCAATAAATTCAATCGCACCCGCTGTCCAGACTCTTGCCAGGTGCTGCATATCTCCACGGCTGACTTTATTAGAGGGTGGATCCAGTAGGCCATTTTTATCATAAATGTATATTTCTGAATGACCATAAAACTCTGCAGAGCGAATCATATTCGATAAATTGGGACGATATTCGGGAGCGTAGAGTAAAATTGTCATGTTGATGGAATGGAGCTTTTAATATTTTTAAAGGTAGTATAACCTTTTTTAACGGTTTTTAACCTTGATTGTACTTCCCTTTAGCGCTTATCCGCTGCAAGGAAAGCAATTCTTTTCTAACTTTGTAGGCAAACATCTCAAAGGATTGGGAAGTTTAATTGTAAACAACCAATTTAGTGGTTCGTCTAATTTGTAAAAACATTTTAGGGAACTTCAAAATTAAAAGTACAGAACAAAATTCCAAATTATGAAAAAGATCTTACCATTTGGCCTTTTATTGGGCTTTCTATTAATTTTTAGTGTAACTGTTCAAGCCCAGAATTTAGAAGGGACTTGGGAGCGCAGCGGAAAATTCGGCGATAAAGAAATCACCTACGTAATGATGGTGAGTGGAAACTTCTTTAGCTGGACTGCTTTCTATTCAGGGGATGGTGCTTTTATCGCGACAAAGGGCGGTAGTCTAAAAGCCTCGAAAAACGAACTGGTTTATATGTACGAGTTTGATACTGCTGATTCTAGTATGGTGGGCCAAACTGAAAAGCACGCTATGTCGCTCAAAGGTAAAACACTAACGCTGGATAACAACTATAAATGGAAACGGACAGACGCAGGAAAGTCCTCTCCACTAAATGGAGCTTGGTTGATTTCTGGTCGTAAACGCAATGGAGAAATTACCAAAAGAAGTACCGATGGCCCAAGAAAAACTATGAAGATCCTAACCCCAACTCGTTTTCAATGGATCGCCTTTAATACGGCAACCAAGCAGTTCATGGGAACTGGAGGTGGTTCTTACACAGCAGAAAATGGAAAGTACATAGAGAACATAGAATTCTTTAGCAGAGACAACAGTAGAGTAGGAGCTAGCCTGGATTTCAACTTTGAGGTAATCGATGGTGATTGGCACCACAGTGGCAACAGTAGCAAGGGTAAGCCGATTTATGAGGTTTGGTCGATTAGGACTAAATAGTTGATACAAAATGATAGTGAATCCATCCTTCTAGGCTCCCTTAGGCAAGGAGGATGGATTCACCTTGATCATTAATAAAAATATCACTTACCAATTGGTGTGGTGTTGAATTGTCGAAGTAATCAAATTCAACAACTCAACAATTTCATCCTTTAGCTACCAGCTCTAATATTCTCCACTTCCGTAATTGTTTTTGGAATAGGGGTGCCTAGTACCCGATGGCTATCCTGGGTAATCATGACATTATCCTCGATACGGATGCCTCCAAAATCTAGGTATTGGCCTAGGGCCGGGTAATTGATAAAGTTGGCGTGTTTGTTTTCACTTTCCCACATAGTGATTAGCTCAGGGATGAAGTAGATGCCAGGTTCTACGGTAATCACGAAACCGGGCTCTAGTTTACGGCCCAACCTTAGCGATTTAAAACCAAAGAGCGGATTCCGCTGAATGGTCTTGTCATAACCCACATAATCTTCTCCTATATCTTCCATATCGTGTACATCCAGGCCAATCATATGACCCAGGCCGTGTGGGAAGAACAAAGCATGTGCTCCAGCTCTCACAGCCTCCTGGGTGTTGCCGCGCATTAGGCCAAGTTCTTTTAATCCTTCTGTGATAATGGTGGCTGATTTTTCGTGCATTTCGTAGTAGCTTACACCCGGCTTTAGCGCGTCAATGACTTCATTTTCAGCAGCCAGCACTATATTGTATATCTCTCGTTGCTGTTGGGTGAATTTTTTATCCACGGGGAAAGTTCGGGTGATGTCCCCCGCATAATGCATGGAGCTAGAAGCTCCAAAATCTCCTAAAACCATTTTACCACTTGTCAAGGTATTGCCATGGTAGTGATTGTGGAGGGTCTGTCCATTGACGGTCAGGATGACTGGGTAAGCCAATTGTCCACCGCTTGAGATGGCCATCCCTTCTACCATTCCTGCTAGCTCGGCTTCTTTGATGCCCAGGCGGGCGGCACGCATCGCTGCTACGTGCATATCAGCTGTGATATTGACTGCTTTTTCCATTTCGATGATCTCCTCGTTGCTTTTCACAGAACGTTGTGCCACGATAGCTTTGATCAGCTCAACGGAAACGGATTCCTGTAGATTATTGATGGGAATATTCAAGAGTTGATGTAAAAGAATTTTGTTTTCAGGTCGGTAAGGTGGTAGGAAATGGACCTTGCGGCCTTGAGCATTTGCCTTTTGGAGGACCTTAGATAGTTGTCCATAGTCCGCCGACAGTTCGATACCAGATCGGTCTGCGTATTCGCGCATGGTGGGTTGTGGCCCGGTCCATACTACACCTTCAACGGTGAGATCTACACCGAAAAGCGTTGTGTCCCCTTGGTCTACATCAATAATTATAGCGAGGTGATGGAGGTCAATACCCGCATAATAGAGAAAGGAGCTATCCTGACGGAAGGCATAGGTATTGTCTTCACAATTCATGGGGCTGAGCTCATTGCCCAATAAGAGGATCAGACCTGAATCTATATTTTCGATTAATTGCTGACGACGTTGGGCGTAAATATTGGGTGCAAACATTTTTTGCTTTAAAGATAGAAAATTCCATGTTAGGAAAAATCATCCATTGCGTCTAATTATTAGAATCTCACTATCAGAGAAAGCCATCCAGCTAAAGTCATAGATTAGGTGGTACTTTTTGTTTTTGTTATTGATGTAGTAGCCCGTTAGGTAATTGAAGTTGAACTTTTTTTTATCTAAAATCAGAAGCTGTTTGAATTTGGCTATTGAGAATTGTTATTGATGATTTTTTGACTGATTGAGGCGCT
>CAXIDD010000030.1:0-16561 GCA_964021975.1 uncultured Saprospirales bacterium
GACCCTGAAAAGCTCCCGAAACGATCTGAATGGTTGGATCTTTTAATGAAAGATTTAGGAAAACCCAAAGAAGAAAAAACTTTCTATTACTTACTTTGGGAACTAGATGGCCAAGGAATTGGTCATACCAATATCAATCAGATTATTTATGATCAAGAGGCTTTTATGCATTTGCACCTTTGGGAAAGTGAAAAAAGACAAGCTGGTTTGGGCACCTCTTTTCTAAAAAAAGCTATCCCTATTTTTTTTAAGGAGTTTAAATTACAAACGCTTTTTTGCGAATGCAATGCCCATAATCTGGGGCCTAATCGAACGCTACCAAAACTTGGATTTGAATTCATAAAACAACATGAAATCAATCCAGGCTGGATTAACTATGTACAACCGATCAACCGTTGGGCTTTGGACAAAACTACTTTTGAAAAAGTTTACTGATCAAAAATTTCTATTCTAGGATAAAAAGCAGCCCATCCAAACCAAAAGCCTATAAAAGAATTGGCTTTAATTAACTCCTCTCCCTTTTTTGGTCCTGCCACGGCCCTACCCAGGATATCCCACTGATTCCCATTACTATCTTCCATAATTATTGCTGGACTCAAGGCACTTTCAGTCAAACTGTAAGTAACGTCATTCTGGGTAGATATTTCATAGGCTACCAAATAATTTTTAGTGGCATCCCCAATAATTAGATAGGTTTTCCCTCCAAAAGTTTCCTTTACAATTCTAGGTTCTTCAAAGTCTTCAAAACGGTAAGCCCTAGTCCGTAAATCACTCGAAATACCAAGCACCCTTTCTTTAATTTGTAATGTTCGGTCTAAATTTCTAACCGGGGAAAAGACATTATCATTAGTACGGTAACCACCGTATGGATAAAAGTTATAATTCCGGTTAAACCCAGTATTTCTATTCAAAACGAGGGCTTCCGAAAACAATTCCCTTGCCGTTTCCCAAGTGGTCTCTATAAATCGATAGCTATTAGCTATTCTTCCTAAAAAAATCCCATTGACACAATCTCCCCGTATCTGAGACCAATAGCTATCTGTATTGCGATCATAGGCCAATAAGTTGGATCCATACAATAGACCGCTGACCCCAAAAGTAGTCACCTCACCATCGACTTTTCGGCTCCAAGCACTAGCCGTGCCTGTCAATGGACAGTAAGTAATGGCTACTGGTGTCTCTCCTACTATATCATTGACGATTTCATGCCAGTCCAATATTCGGTGTGGGTAAATACGGACTTCATTTCCCAATCGAAAAACGATGACCAGATCGTCCTCCATTAAATCCGTCACTTGAGCAACCGGCGTAAAATTTGGATTATCAATGGCAGGAATTCCATCTTTACCAGGGCCTCCATTTTCCACTTCGTCTACCGGAATAGACCAACGGTTAAGATCAGGCATACCAGTCTCAGAGCTAGGGTTGAATCCACGGTCTTCATCACAAGCACTAAATAGGCAGGCGAAACAGAAGAGTAGTAAAAGCGTTTTATTTGGTTGCATGACTTTCGAGCTAATATGGAAGTAACTGGTGGCTAAACCATAAATCAAGCCATTAGTTTAGAAATAACGAAAAATAGCTTAACCTATTAATTGATTGAAAATTGAAACGGATGGAAAGTATTCAAATAAGTAAAGGATTCCTAAAAAAGAGAAAGTGTTCCCTAATAAAAGTAAACCAGCTGACGCTATTTTTAAAATTAATTTCAAATAGAGACATTCAAATCTTTCAAGCCACTGATTAGTTTTTACTTTTGTACTAGAAGTCATTTAAATGAATAAATTTATTAAATCGCGACTCAAAAGCTTTCAATATGCTTTCCAAGGCATCAGGACTTTATTTCTGACCCAACCTAATACCTGGATTCATTTGCTTGCTATTGTTGTTACCTCTACAGCGGGTGTACTATTGGACTGTAATCCTACTGAATGGGCGATTTTAGGTCTGACTTTTGGAGTAGTTGTTATGGCTGAAGCCTTCAATACGGCATTGGAGTTCTTGACAGACTTAGTGTCTCCAGATTATCATGAGTTGGCAGGAAAAACCAAAGATGTAGCAGCTGCAGGCGTTTTAATTGCAGCGATTGCAGCTGTTTTTGTGGCTGCTTTTATTTTTCTTCCAAAAATCCAATTACTTTTCCGCTAAATATGAAGCAAGGTAGTACCAAAGAAATCACTTTTACGTGTAAACACTTTCAAGACTTAAGTCTTCAGGAATTGTACCAATGTATGCATTTGAGACAAGCCGTTTTTGTGGTAGAACAAGATTGTCCCTACATCGATGCAGACAACAAAGATCAAGATGGCTGGCACTTGATGGGTTGGTTGGAAGGACAGTTGGTAGCTTATGCTCGCTTACTGCCTGCTGATGTTTCTTTTGCAGGCTATTCCTCCATCGGCCGGGTAGTTACGGATGCGAAAGTCCGAAAATGGGGCTTCGGCAGACAATTGATGCAGGTAGCCAATGCAAGGATACTAGAAAAATTCCCAAATCATCCAGTAAAAATATCTGCACAAAGCTATTTGATTCGTTTTTATGAATCACTTGGTTATGAAAAAACAGGTACCGAATACTTAGAGGATGGGATACCACACATTGCGATGATTCTAAAATAAAACCACCACTTTGAAAGACAGTTATTTACATAAAGGACTTCGACATCAGCTCATTGAAACCATACAATCAAAGGGAATAAAAGATATCCAAGTATTGGAGGTGATGAAAAACCTACCCCGGCATTTTTTCCTAGACAACGCTTTTGCTGAAAAAGCCTATGAAGATCAAGCCTTCCCAATTGGTAAAGAACAAACCATCTCACAGCCCTATACAGTTGCCTTTATGACCGAAGCCTTGCAAGTTGAAAAACGAGCGAAAGTTTTGGAAGTTGGTACTGGATCTGGATATCAAGCTGCTATTTTGCACTTACTAGGTGCTCGGGTCTTCACCATTGAGCGTCAAGCTGCCCTTTATGAAAAGACGAAACGTTTATTGCAAAAATTAAACTTAACCATGATTCGGACCTATTTGCGGGATGGCTATCAAGGTCTACCCGAAATGGCTCCTTTTGATCGAATCATAGTGACTGCAGGAGCCTCTGAAATACCAGAAGCTTTACTCCAACAATTAAAAATAGGAGGCATAATGATTATTCCAGTAGGCCAGATACATCAAACGATGATTAAGGTTACGCGGACAGCAGAGAACCAATGGGAGAAAGAGGACATCGGAGCTTTTCGCTTTGTCCCCTTTCTTAAAGGGATTAATCCAGACCGGACCTTTTAGCACCTAGCCTCCAATTTTACGGCCTCCTGCCCGACGAGCATCAACAACCGTACGACTCACTTTCTTGAGATCAACCAATAAATTGGCATAGGCACTGCCACCGTCAACTCTGTACAATTTATCATCGTAGGTGACTTTCCCAGATCTTCGATCCCAGTCTTTTGCCAATAGTACAAAGCGGCCACCTTGCTTACTATTGGGTCCAAACATTAAAAATCGTTTTTCAGAGCCTTCCTCAAATGCAATCGCTAGGCGGTTCTTAGCAGGGCTAAATAAAACAACGCCAGGCGTGCCTTTAGCAATAATGACTTGCTCTAGTTTTTGTCCATTGACTATCTTTATTTCGCCAGACACAATTTCAGAGGCACTACCCCCAAGCTGACGGGTTAAGGTTATGCTCTGAGAAAGGTAAAATTGTATCTCTCGGAAATCATCTTCGGTCCAACGGTTTTCACGAACCAAACTTTCTGTAAATGGAGTCAAGCGTGGACTGCAAGATTGGAAAAATAAAAAAGCAACAATCAGGTAGAATAATGGGCGCATATCTTTTTTATGGTAATTTATGGAAAACCGGCTTTTACGAAAAGATCATTCAGAAAACTTTAACCCAAAATTTAGGGATTTAACAAGCTTTAACGTTCCTCAAGCTAAGTTGGCTCGTTTTTAAGTTCTCCGTGCTTTAAAAAATTGCTGTAGCAAATCAGCCGCCTCAAGCTCCAGAACCCCAGCAGCAACGACGGTCTTCGGATGTAATAATTCTTTACCAAATCGCATAAAACCTCGCTTAAGGTCGCTAGCACCATAAACAACCTTACCAATTTGTGACCAAAATAAGGCTCCAGCGCACATCACACAGGGTTCTAAGGTCACATAAAGTGTACAATCCGCCAAATACTTACTATCTAAAAAATTTGCGGCAGCGGTAAGGGCAATAATCTCGGCGTGCGCCGTCACATCTTTTAGCTGCTCTGTGGTATTGTGTCCCCTGGCAATGATTTGTTGTTGGCAGACCACCACGGCACCAACGGGTATTTCGCCCAAATCATAGGCCAATTCCGCCTGCCTAAGTGCTTGGCGCATAAAATGATCATCACTATAAACTTCAAGCATGTCCTAAGTATTGATTTACTTTTCAAAAGTATAAGGAAAAAAGGGAAAAAAGACAAATTATTTATTTCGCTAAGCAAGCAACTAGATAAAAAACGCCTAGAAAGAAGTTGCTTCAAAGATAAAGTTGAGTAAAGTTATTTTGTTTCTAGAACTTAATTATTTACCTTTGCGCATGGAAAGAATAAAAGCAATTACAGGCAAATTTACCGGAGAGGCGCTGACGTTCGATGACGTCCTTTTACTACCCGCTTATTCCGAAGTCCTTCCTAGAGAAGTTGACATTTCTTCACAATTAACCAGATCAATTCGTTTAAATGTTCCGGTCGTATCCGCAGCTATGGATACCGTTACGGATGCTAAATTAGCAATCGCAATGGCGCGTCAAGGTGGTATCGGTATGATCCACAAAAACATGACGATTGCGGAGCAAGCCGAGCAAGTCCGCAGCGTTAAACGTTCAGAAAGTGGTATGATCATTGATCCTGTCACGCTGAGTATCGACTCAAAAATTGGGGATGCATTGGCCCTGATGAAGCGATTTAAAATTGGAGGTATCCCCATTATTGACAAAGACAATTACCTTCTGGGCATCCTCACTAACCGGGATTTACGCTTTGAGACCAGTTTGGACCGACCAGTAAGTGACCTAATGACTTCTAAAAATTTAGTTACTGCTCCTGCTGGTACAGATCTAGAACAAGCCCGCAGTATTCTGCAAAAACATAAAATTGAAAAACTCCCAGTAGTAGATGATCATAAAAAATTAGTTGGTCTAATCACCTATAAGGATATCATGAAAGTTCAGGATTATCCTAGTTCTTGTAAAGATACTTTTGGTCGATTGGTCGTTGGTGCAGCCGTTGGTGTTACTGCCGATATGCTCGAACGAGTGGATGCACTTTTCAAAGTAGGCGTAGATGTCATTACGGTTGACACAGCCCATGGACATTCTAAAGGTGTTTTGGATGCCATTCGCTTGGTAAAAGAACAATACAAAGACCTGCAGGTTATCGGTGGGAATGTAGCGACAGGAGCCGGAGCACTGGCCCTTGTAGAAGCAGGTGTGGATGGGGTCAAAGTTGGTGTGGGGCCTGGAAGTATCTGTACCACCAGAGTGGTAGCAGGTGTTGGAGTGCCTCAGTTATCCGCGATTAACAATGCCTATGAAGCTATCAAACATACAGGAGTCCCTGTCATTGGAGACGGAGGAATTCGTTATACTGGTGATATTGTTAAAGCATTGGGTGCCGGTGCCAGTACGATTATGGCCGGTGGCCTTTTTGCAGGTGTAGAAGAAGCACCAGGTGAAACCATCATATACGAAGGAAGAAAATTTAAGGTCTACCGTGGAATGGGCTCTTTAGGTGCCATGAAGCAAGGCTCTAAAGATCGTTACTTCCAGGATGTAGAGGATGATTTGAAGAAATTGGTCCCAGAGGGAATCGAAGGTCGCGTTCCATTTAAAGGGACCATAGCCGAAGCGATGGTCCAATATATTGGCGGCCTAAGAGCCGGTATGGGTTATTGTGGTGCTGCGACGGTGGAAACCTTACAAGAAACAGCTCAATTTGTGCGTATAACCAGTTCAGGTGTACACGAAAGTCACCCACATAATATTACCATTACTAAAGAGTCCCCTAATTATAGTCGACGCTAATGGCTATAGACCTGGAGCAACTGCGAGCTAAGAGGCCCTTAGCTCGCAGTTTTTATATCGATGATGATGTTGTTCAAATTAGCCAAAATTTACTGGGTAAAATCCTGGTAAGCCAAATTAATGGTCAATTGACAGCAGGTCGAATTGTTGAAACAGAAGCTTATCGAGCCCCTGATGACCAAGCTTCGCACGCGGCTAATAACCGAAGAACCCAGCGTACCGAAACAATGTATCAAATTGGAGGTACTGCCTATATTTACTTAATATATGGCCTCCACCATCTTTTTAATGTCGTAACTGGGCCCGAAGACACCCCACACGCCGTCCTAATCCGTGGATTGGAGCCACTGATCGGAATAGATAAAATGCTGGAGCGACGTCGACTAAGCAAAGTCAAAACACAATTAAGCGCTGGGCCAGGCGTTTTATCTCAGGCATTAGGCATCAATAAAGCATTCGACACCATAGACCTGACGACCATCAATAGTCCTATTTGGATCACAAGTGATGCTTATCTTTTAAAAAAAACGGATATTGAGACAGGCACGCGCGTGGGTGTAGCTTACGCTGGAATAGATGCTTATCGCCCCTGGCGATTTTCCATCAAAAACAATCCCTGGGTTAGTAAAGGAAAGGGACTCGTTAAATAATTAGAAAACTATGCGTTATATTTTACTCTTCTTCTTAGCATTCACTAGTACCCTTGGCTTTGCTCAACCTGATTTTGACAACATCATTTATGACAATGAAGTCTACGTAGATCACATTAGCAGTGTACAATTTTACATTAATGGATTTCCTTTGGATGATCCCATTATCAGTATCGAAGATGAGAATCCATTGGCTCTATTATTTGATGATTTTGATGCAGAAGTAGCTGACTATTACTACACCATCGTTCATTGTAATATGGAATGGGAACCCTCCAACATCCAGCAAATGCAATATATTGATGGTTTTGTGGAGGAACGTATTATGGATTGGAGGTTTAGTCAACAAACAATGGTTGGTTATACCAGTTATTCCCTGACTATTCCGAATCGAAATATGCGATTCACTAAAACGGGAAATTATCTTCTGGTGGTTTATAAAAAAGATCGCGGCCCTATTCCTATTTTAACCCGACGCTTTGTAGTTTACGAACCACAATTATTAATAGAAGCGAATTTAGTAAGACCAAATCAAGTCAAGAAATTACGAACGCATCAGGAAATTGACTTTTCTATCTTTAGAGACCCTAAATTTCGCATTGCAAACCCACGTCAGGAAATCCGGGCGACCATCTTACAAAATGGACGTTGGGATAATGCCATCGAAGGGGTGGTCCCCTTCTTTATTAAAAGTCAAGAGTTGGTTTACGACTATCAAGATAAAATTGTCTTTCCTGGTCTTAAAGAGTTTCGTTTTGTAGATACTCGAAGTTTACGTTTCCGTAACTTCAATGTAGAGGAAATCATCCGACGTGTAGACGGGCATGATGTTATTTTAGCTACGGACGCCGAAAGATCTCGAAATCCTTATGTTCAGATTGCTGATGCCAATGGAAAGTTTACGATTGAAAATCAAGACCGTGGTGATCCATTTTTATCGGCAGATTATGCAGATGTGTTTTTTACTTACAAAATTGAACAGCCTTTCTACGATAAAGACGTCTATTTAATAGGAGCTTTTAACGATTGGCAAATTGAGGAAAATTACCGCATGGTCTATAACGATCGAATTGGAGCCTATGTTTTAAAAACGCCCCTGAAACAAGGCTATTATAATTATCAGTATGCCTACGTATCTAGAGATGATCCTGCGCAGCAATTCACGACGGACCAAAGTGAAGGAAATTGGCATGCTACTGAAAACGATTATACCATCTTGATCTATTATCGGCCTTTTGGAGCAAGATATGATCAAGTAATAGGTCATGCACGAATTAACTCTCTGGATTAGGACTTTCCAATAAAACCTACTTTTTCTGATTTCAGGACTGGAGTTTATTTACTTTTTTTGACATTAACAATGCCTTTTAAACTCCTCTCCTATTCCATTTATCCAAGATTCCTTCTGATTGATATAAAAAATTCAGCGGTACGAAGATGCTTTTTTACTATTGTGTCGGTTTACAACTTAAACCAATCATCCGATACTTTAATAAAAAACATTTTGAACAATGCTGCGAATATTACTTATCCTGCTTACTTTCTGCCTTGTTGGTAGCGAGCTTTCTGCCCAAAAAATTTGGACCTTACAAGATTGTATTCTATATGCTCGTCAAAACAGTATAGCTATCAAGCGAGCTCAAAATAGTATAGCTAATGCCGAAATAGGACAAAAGCAATCAAAACATAATCGTTATCCATCTCTAAATGCTAGTATTGGAGGTGGTTATCAGTTTGGACGGACGATTGACCCGGTAACCAACTCCTTTAACAATACTCAGATTGGATTCAACTCTTACAACATCAATGGAGGAATGGTAGTGTACAATGGCAATCGACTCAATAACCAAATAAGCCTTGCCAAATTTGATTTATTGGCAGCTCAAATGGATGCTGAGTTTATTTCTGATAATTTATCGCTAGATATCGCGGTAGCCTACCTCAATATTCTGCTGGCACAAGAGCAATTGCAATTAGTCACCAAACGCTTGGAGCAATCTCAGGAACAACTCAAGCAAACAGACCAATTAATTCAGGCAGGGGCACTCCCTGAAAACGATCGGCTCGATATCCTTTCTCAGATTGCACTAGATCAGCAATCCATCATTGAAGCTGAAAACCAAGTACAAATAACCTACTTGAACATCAAGCAATTGATGCTTTTAGACCCGAAAGAGGATTTCCAACTGGCACAACCATCCGTAACAATACCTACAGATGTCGATCCTGATAATTTTGTACTAAATGAAATTTATACCTCAGCCTATAATAACCAAGCCAATATTAAAGCCAATGAATTGCGGATGCAGTCAGCCGAAACCAGTGTAGAGATCGCAAAAGCGGATTTTCTACCTCGCTTGACCGTTGGAGGTGGCCTTTCTACCAATTATTCTACTGCCGCTCGTCAATTTAGTACAATTCCGGGGCGGAGCTCCCAAACTGTATTTATCAATGGAGATCCAGTAACTTTTGAGGTAGAGACGGATATTCCGGTGAGAGAAGATTATCCCTATGCTGATCAGCTTTCGGAGAACCTTGGACAGAATATTGGGGCTACGCTGAGTATACCGATATACAATAACTTATCTGCAAAACTGCAAACAGAACGAGCTCGCCTTCAGGTTATTCAACAAGAACTAATCAACCGAGAGGCAGAACAAACATTGCAAGCAAACATTCAGCGTGCTATTGCAGATGCTCGGGCAGCTGCCCGTTCGGTAGAAGCAGCAGAAGCTGCGGTAGAAGCAGCAGAAGCCTCTTTTCAAAATGCACAAAGTAGATTCAGCTTAGGCGCCATCAATTCTTTAGAATTTTCTACCGCTAGACTAAGTTTAGATCAAGCACAAATCTCTCTGTTAAGAGCTAAATACTCTTACATTTTCAATATCAAATCAATAGAATTTTATCAAGGTAAAACCATTACCTTAAACTAGTTTTCAATTTTTGAAATTCACTTACATAAGCGCACAATAAAGTAACCGAACAATGGCAAAACGAAAAACGAATAACTTACTGATCTTTGGCTTGATAGCCGTTATCGCAATTTTAGTTGTAGCAGTTGCTATCCAATCCAAAAATAAGGAAAGCGGTATTAAAGTTACCGTAGAAGAAGTAGAAGCTCGTACCATTACAGAAATAGTTGCTGCAAGTGGGAAGATTTTTCCAGAAACTGAAGTTAAAATGAGTTCAGATGTTTCTGGTGAGATTGTAGATCTCTTTGTAGAAGAAGGAGACTCCGTAGTTGCAGGACAACTATTGGCTAACATCGATCCTGATGCCTATCAGTCACAAGTAGAAAGAGGTGTAGCTACTGTTAATAGCGCACGTGCTCAATTGGCCAACTCTCGTTCCCAAATTGAAAATGCAATTGCCCAAAAAGAGCAAATCATTGCTCAAATGGAAAATGCAAAGGTTGTTTACAACCGTAACAAAAAGTTATTGGCAGACGGCGCCCTTTCAGAAGCAGATTTCCAGGCTTCAGAAGCTAATTTACGTGGTTTGGAGGCTAATTTAAAAGCAGCTGAAGCAAGCATTAAGTCTGCTCAGCAAAGCGCCCAAGCCTCTGAGTTTTCGGTGAAAAGTTCTCAGGCTACACTTAAAGAATTACAGACCAGCCTGCGTCGTACCTCCATCTATGCACCTACCAATGGTATTGTTTCTATGCTCAACGTCGAGCAAGGAGAGCGCGTAGTAGGGACCATGCAAATGACCGGTACCGAAATGATGCGGATCGCTAACCTAAACATCATGGAAGTCCGGGTGGATGTGAGTGAAAATGATATTCCAAGGGTTTCGATCGGTGATGAAGTAGACATTGAAGTGGATGCTTATATTGATCGAGTATTTAAGGGTACGGTCACGCAGATTGCAAACTCTGCTTCAAATTCAGCAACAGCTGCTCTAACCAATGATCAAGTCACGAACTTCGAAGTACGGGTATTGATTAATCCTAACTCCTATCAAGATTTAATTGCAAGTGGTAATCGCTACCCATTCCGTCCGGGTATGTCTTCAACCGTTGAAATCAAAACAGAATCTAGACCAGATATTTTTACTGTTCCCATTCAGAGTGTTGTCGTCCGAGAGAAAAAAGATCTTGTCCGTAAAAAGAAGAGTTCTAAAAAGAAGAAATCTGACGAAACAGAAACGGAGGATAAGAAAAAATCCGAAGATGAAGAAGAGTTAATCGAAGTGGTATTCGTTGCTATGGAGGGAGATACTGTAAGAATTGTTCCTGTAACTACCGGTATTCAAGATGATACCTATATTGAAATTACCAAGGGTCTGAAGAAAGGTCAAAAGGTAGTATCAGGTCCCTATTCTGTTTTATCAAGACGATTAAAAGCTGGGGATGAAATTAATATCGTAGAAGAAGATAAGTTGTACTCTAACAATGACAACTAAGAGAGGAGGTAAAAATGAATATTCATTTTTTCGTCACCTTAAAGAATAAATTAAGTATCGGAATTATTTTTGAGCATCCCTTCGGCTAGTTAAATAGCTGAAGGGATGTTTTTTTTCCCTACCCTCAAAAGAGTAGCTGATAAATTCTAACTTTGGTCATTAAAATTTTCTATATGAATACAAGTACCCAAACGGCCTTGATCATTTTTATTAAAAATCCTGAAAAAGGTAAAGTCAAAACTCGCTTAGCAAGTACAGTTGGGGACGATCGAGCCTTAGAAATTTATAAAGCCTTGATGTCACACACTAGAGATTTAGCTAGTCAAACAGAAGCAAACCGCTATCTCTTTTATAGCCAATTCATTAATGCACAAGACGATTGGCCAGAAAATAGGTTTATCAAAGATTTACAGATCGAGGGCGACCTTGGAGCTAAAATGGCTACCGCTTTCCAGACCGTTCTTGCTAAACATGCAAAGGCTATTATTATAGGTAGTGATTGTGCCTCTTTAACTCAAGAGATCATTCAGGAAGCGATTCAAGCGCTAGATCAACATGACTTTGTCCTGGGGCCGGCATTAGATGGAGGTTATTACCTTTTAGGTATGCAGTACTTTGAACCCACTCTATTCCAAGATATGCCCTGGAGTACGGAGCAGGTCGCCCCAATTACTAAAACTAGAATTAAAGCTTTAGGCAAGACTTGTTTTACCTTACAGGAGTTGTCAGATATTGATTATGAAGAAGACTGGAATAAATATGGCTGGGACCTAAGCTAGACAAGCATAGGTATTCCTAAGCAACAATTAAGCTCGTTTGGGATCCTTCATTTTTTTCAACTTAATCCGTCCAAGTTTCCGATTTTCATTGAAACTTTCGCCAGTAATTTCTTGCCAAAAACCTTCCATCTTAGTATTCCAGATACTTGGCATGTATAGAAGCTGATACTTTCGGTTAAAAGAAGGAGGCTCTTCATCTTCCAAGCCAGGAAAAGGAATAAACTCTGATTCTCTTAAATAGAGGGATAAATCACCATACAGCGTACCTTTTACCTCCATTTCAATAACTCGACCATCATTTAAGTAGAGATAGGAACGGCCAATTAATTTAGAGTTCTCTTTTTTTAGAAATAACTCAAACTTTACTTTTTTATTGGAATTCAATCCACCCAAGGTCATAGTCCCTTTCCAAAGACCTTCTAAAGCACCACTTTGGGCAAATGTAAAGGATAAACTGACTAGGCAGAATAGTAGGGTAACTAAGGTTTTTTTCATAGCTTGAATGTAAATTGGACTTCCACAAGATAGGGAATTTGATACAAAAACACCAATCTTGCCAATCAATAACTACTCACTTTGCTGCTCAATATAAGCCCTTAGGTCTTCCAATTGTTGATTGCTCATCTTTTCAGCAGTAAAATTTGGCATATAAGATCGCTTACCGTTCAAGGGGGTCGTGCCATAGCGAGCTACCTGATAAATAGAATAGCGGGTATATCTACCAATATGTTTTTGTAAGTATCGGAAACTTTCTTTTGAACCATCCAATTCAAAGAAAGCGTAGCGACCGCCTTCATGGCAATGCAAACAGCTCAATTCATAAATCAAAGCACCATTATCCGGATTACCCGTCAGGTTTGGATAGCCTGCTTTTCGGTCAGTAGGTGGTTTTACAAAAGTGGCAGGCGAACCATCCAAATATTTGGACTTCAATAAATTGATCGCCTGTTTATTATTGCCTCGGCCAGCTTTGGCTTGAGCCAATTGATCCATCTCTTGCTGATTAAGTTTTAAATCTTCCAGTTTCAAGTCCAAGGTCCATAAATAGGCCAGGATAGACTCTAATTCCCAATCCTCTAAAAGCCGCCCCTGCGAGCATTCAATTGCACAAAGTTGGATGGCCTCTCTAATATCATTACGTGCCGGTTTCACTAAGTCTCCATACTTCTCCTCGTAATAGCCATTATAAAAACTACTTCGGTTAACTGCGCCATAAAGAGCAGTTCCCTGTAAAAAAGGTAGCCCTTGAGATTTGACATATTCCAGTCTAGCTTGTGGGTCAGAAATACTTAAATCTGGATCCTCTTTTTGAATATTATGGCAAGAAGTACAAACAAAATGACTGCTTTGCTTCTTGGTATTACCTCCGCCGGGCTTTTCAGCAATTCCTTGGGTAAATAAAGCTTCGCCCCTTTCTACAGATACCCCTTCTATGGTGAAATCTGGCTGATGTGGCATCGGTTCTTCTCCTAATTCAATCAATAAGGAAGCTACGGAGTCTCCCTCCTCTAAAGGGACAAGTGGAAAAAAGAAAGTCCAGGTATAAATCAATAAGCCACCTAAAATTAGGCTGGGATAAATTACTTTGTTCATGGTGGATTTTTACAAATTAAACAATCTGGAAATTGTGAATCCTAAGCGGAACTCACCTTCCCGCCAACTAGCTGTCGAATAAGGAATATAATCTGTCTCCATAATCTGGGTGGTATTGGTCAGGTTAACTTGGAATACATGACCGCCCGTATCAATTTCTAAACCAATCCCTAAAACAGGATGAAAACCATCTGTATTGGATCGAAAAGTAGATAGAGGTAGCGTGGTATCCAAAATGAGTCCAAATACCTTGGTTAACTGAATTCGGCTGGCTCCACCAATAGAATAAATAATATTATCATCTCCAAAGGGAACCAAATTTCGATAAGTAATCCCACCGGATGCTTGTAATGAAAAGCGAGAGGAGAATTTTCGAGCTACAATTAATTGGCCATGATAAGCAAAACGATGTGCAAATTGCTCAAAAGCCTGAATGATATCAGTGCCTTCTACTTTTTCAGCTGCAGACATACTCGCAACCCCTAAAACCGCTACCGACACCGGATTCCCGGTTTCTTCCGATTGATTAAGCACCCGATACTTAGTAGTCAGGCTCAATAATTGATCCAAACCTCGGGTACCATCGGGCATACTACCACCGCCCTTGGCCCTAGAAATACCAATCATAAAATTATCCGTTACGCCATATTCTCCGGCAAAAAGTACATCACGTGCATTTTCAAGTCCATAAAAGGTAGAAAACCCACCTCGGTCTCCAGCTATATCGCCAAAGCGGTGCCCAATCCTAACGTCCAGCCGTCGTTTTTTGAGGGTTTCCGTGGAGTGCGTATTGATAACTCTGGTGTCTTTAAAAGTTTGAAGCTCTACCAGGTTTTGACTTTGAGCAGTGAAAGAAAAGCTGCAAAGCAAGCAGAGGATAATCAATTGGTTTGTCATTGAAAGTGAGTTAATTTTCTGGAAAATCGTTCTCTAACCAGCAGGTAATTAAATTAATTTGTTCTTCGTTTAGATCCTTTGGACGGTTATCAGGTGCATAATCTGGCGGCATCCCAAGATTAGCATCTGCTTTTAATTTTAGAACACGTGTTCGGAAACTACCATCCTCAAGCACAGGTAAGATACCTTGATAATCGGCATATTCCGGATGACACCCTGAATAAGCACAGGTATTGTCAACTATCTGTCGAATATTGAGTTCATAAGACGTCACAATATTATCACAATTGCTCTGAGGTGTACGGATCAACTCATCTAAAGTACAAGAATTTAGACAAAATAATATTACAAATAGCCAAGTAAGGTAGAACTGATTTGGATGAAAATCCGAAGCGCATTTAAAGTTCATGGGAAGGATTTTTTTAAAGCTTGAAATATATAAAAACTATTAGGCTTTCCTGTAATAAACCGCATTAAATGAAGAATACAGGCCACTGCTCAAACTATTTTGAGTTTTGAGCGTATATATTTTGATCATAACTATGGAGACTATCTTACAAGTCTTTATGTTTGTGGCCATAATCAAGAATTTTTAACAAAAAAAAGAAAATATGTATCCTCCACATTTAACCGCGCCGATGGCTCAAGATCTAACTGCGTATGGATTTGAGTCTCTTCAGACGCCAGAGAAAGTGATAGAAGTAATGGAACAAAAAGAAGGCACTACCCTATTGGTAGTCAACTCTGTTTGTGGATGTGCGGCGGCTAATGCACGCCCTGGAGCCAAAATGGCTTTAATTGATTCAGATAAAAAGCCTAATAATGCAGTTACTGTTTTTGCCGGGGTAGATTTAGCAGCTACTGAAAAAGCAAGGGAATTTTTATTGCCTTATCCTCCTTCTTCTCCAGCCATTGCATTGTTTAAAGATGGGCAGCTGGTTCATATGTTAGAGAGACATCATATTGAAGGTCGCTCTGCTGAGATTATCGCTGCTAACTTGAAAATGGCTTTCGAATCTTACTGCTAACAATAAGCTATTGAAATAGCGAATTATGAATGACATCCCTCATAAAGAAGATTGAATTCACTTTTCGTTATGTGCACTAAAAAATGCGCTTCTATTCACACTAGAAGTGCATTTTTTTATTAAAACCAGCACAAATCACCACTTAAGGAGCTAATCTTTCTATTTTCCAATCATCATCCCCCACTTTACTGTACTGAATACGGTCATGCAAACGACTCATTCTGCCCTGCCAAAATTCAATTAAAGTAGGTTTGACGACGAAGCCACCCCAATGTTCGGGACGTGGTAATGGTTCTACATCTTGGTATTTGGCTTCTACTTCTTTTACTTTTTCTTCTAAAATCGAGCGCCCGGAAATTACCTGGCTTTGGGGAGAGACCCAAGCCCCGATCTGACTTCCTTTGGGCCTACTTTGAAAATAAGCAGTAGACGCTTTGGCTGATATACGTTCTACCGTACCTTCAATCCGAACTTGTCGTTGCAGCTCCAACCAATTAAAGACCAAACAAGCATAAGGATTTTGCTCCATTTCCTGACTCTTACGACTGTTATAATTAGTAAAAAACACCAGGCCTTCAGCATCAAAACCTTTCAGGAGTACTACCCTGGCAGTAGGTCTCTTGTCTTTGGTAAGCGTAGACAGTACCATAGCATTAGCCTCTAAAACTTGACTGTCAAGTGCTTCGGTCATCCAAATCTCGAACTGATTAAAAGGGTTCGTTTGTACATCTGTAATATCTAAGGTATGCGCCGCATAATCTCGCCGCAAATCTTGTAGGTTTAAAGCCATATTAAAATGATTTTAATGGTCTAACAAGGTGAATAGGAATCTGTTTAAGAGTAAGTTTAGAATCTAAACAATCTCTTCAATGAAAGGTAAAAAAAACCCTCACTGAAGAGGGCGAAAAGATAAAAACAAAAACTATGAACAAACAATTTTATGTCGAGTTTGTGCAGTGATTTTAGTCAATACAAAGTGAAAATGTTCTATACTAAATCACTGAATTGCCTTAAAATACATATAAACTGCTAAACCAACAATGGTTAGCCGTAAAGAGATGACCGAAAACAAGGATTCGAAGACGGATATCCCAAAAGTTTTAAATTTATGACCTAAAAACAACAATACCGCTTTGTATACATCGGACAAAGCGGCAT
>CAXIDD010000031.1:0-16553 GCA_964021975.1 uncultured Saprospirales bacterium
GCTACCGTCTGCTCTATTGTGTTCTCTTCCATCTTAGATTTTTATTCCTTTGTATCTCTTTATCAAACAAAAATAAATTGTTTTGTTTGTCTGTCCAATCAAATCTTGACGCAGCTGTGATTATTAATAATGGTTTTAAATTAAAATTTTATAAAAAATCCCCCTCATCATCAAGGGTGTTAATATGTGGAGAAAAATTAACCTAAATATTAGGTTAACTATTTGTAAACAGACTTTAGGAACTTATGCACATACAATTAACAGACTAAAAGCCTTGTTTCGTGAGATCTGCCCATTTTATGCACAAGTCGACGATTAGTTTTCCACTGAATAACTTTTTTGTTCGCCTATCTTGATAAGTATTCTTTTAATGTCCAAAGTGTGGAAACCAACTGCGGATAACTTTTTCTAAATTGGGGATAACTTCTTTCTACCCCTATCGATCTTAGTAAGGGTGGATAAGTGGTTGCTCTTTCAACAGGTTTTCCCCAATTTGCTGTGGAAAAGCATTTTGGTAAAATACTGTTTTTGAGGGATTTAAAAAGTCTTGTAATTTAGCTTGTTGATAACTAAAATTTCAAGACAACACTTTTTGGGTTTTACTACCCTAATTTGTTTTTAGTAAGCTGTCTAATACGCTTTTTTGTTGTTAATAGCCTGAGAATCGATCTATATAGCTGTTTTTTGTTTGAATAATTTTAGTAGCATAATTTACCTTGTGATTAGTTTTTAATTCTTTTGTTATTAAATATGAAAGATAAATAATCCTTAATAAATAATTTAATTAGATTTTTTTTCTTTTCAAAAAATCCTTATTCGCGATGTGTGGACGATATTCTTTCTCAACCAATACACAGGTACTTTCAGCGCAATTTGAAGGCCTTGAAATTGGACAAAATTTGGAGTTGAATTTTAATATTGCTCCAACCCAGCCTGCTTATGTTGTCACTGACGATACACCGGGAGCATTACAACAATTCCGATGGGGACTTATTCCCTTCTGGGCAAAGGACATCAAAATTGGAAATCGCATGATTAATGCCCGATCAGAAACTATTTTAGAAAAACCTGCTTTTAGAGCAGCTGCAAAAAAAAGACACTGTTGGGTTTTGGCGGATAGTTTTTACGAATGGAAAAAAGAGGGGGGACAAAAAACACCTTATCGAATTCAGTTGAAAGATGAGTCTATTTTGGTTATGGCCGGCCTGTGGGAGATGTGGAAAAAGGATACGGAAACTATACATAGTTTTACCATAATTACCTGTCCGCCCAATGAAGAAATGGTACCCATTCATAATCGGATGCCTTTGATACTAGCTAGTAAGGAAGAACAAAGAGCTTGGTTAGAGGAAAAAAATACAGAAGTCATCAAATCCATGTTACAAACTCCAACAAATGACTTACTGAAAATGTACCCAGTCACACGTAGTGTGAATTCCGTCCGAAATAATGGCCCAAATTTGCATTTACCTCTAGAGGAACAAGGAGATTTATTTAATTAAGCATTCAATCACCAAATCAATCAATCCACAAATCATTAAACAAACAAGCAATGGCAAAAACACTTTCGTGGTCTAAGGGCCTTTCCAGTATACTTTTTTGGTCTATTATTTCAGCGGCTTTTATTGGTCCAGGGACGGTAACTACTGCCGCTAATGCCGGAGCTTCCTTTGGTATAGGCATTTTATGGGCACTGGTATTTTCTATTTTAGCAACTATTGTATTACAAGAGGCCGCCGCAAGAATTACCATTGCATCCGGTAAAAATCTTGGAGAAATTATAGTGCTCAAGTTTCAAGGTAAAGGCCGCTTGCAATGGTTTTTATTTTTAGCAGTGGCATTTGGATGTGCCGCTTATCAAGCAGGGAATTTATTGGGTGCGATCTCCGGGTTGTTACTTTTTGGTAGTATTAGTCGAGCTGTTGCTACCTTAGGTTTAGCGCTCTTTTGCTTTCTATTGTTATGGATTGGTAATTATAAAATCATAGCTAGGCTACTGGGGATAGTGGTGGCATTCATGGGGATTTTATTTATTTATGTGGCTACTTTTAGTGACTATGAAGGCTTTGAAATTTTGCAGGCAGCGGTAATCCCACAATTAATGGAAGGAAGTAGTTTATTGATAATCAGTCTGATAGGAACAACTATCGTTCCCTATAATTTATTTTTGGCTTCCGGAATAAGTCAAGGGCAGGATGTCCGAGAAATGCGATTAGGCTTAGTCATTGCCATTATCATAGGAGGACTTATTTCAGTAGCGATTATGCTGGCTGGAACACAGATAGATGGTACGTTTTCTTTTGAAGCTCTGGCAGAGACTTTGTCACAGCGAGTAGGGAAATGGGGTACTGTATTTTTTGGTTTAGGTCTCTTTGCAGCAGGTTTAAGTTCTTCCATTACCGCACCATTGGCAGCAGCTGTTGCTGGACAAAGCCTACTCGGAAAAAATCAAGACCAATGGAAAAACCAAGGGCGTTATTTTCGAATGGTTTGGATGGGTATTTTGGGTATTGGCTTATTGTTGGCATTATTAGATGTAAAACCAATTCCGGCAATTATATTGGCTCAGGCCATCAATGGAGCCTTGCTACCGATCATTGCTATTTTCTTGTTTATGGTAGCGAATGATCGGCAAATACTAGGTGCTCAATTTGTTAATAATTGGTTCTCAAATAGTTTCACTTTATTGATTGTGGGGCTTAGCTGCTTCATTGGATTGAATAATTTTTGTAAAGCATTAGCTCGGACCTTTTCTTTTGACTTAGGGACTACTTATCTGTGGTGGTTGATGGCTGTGTGTTTTTTGATAGTAATACTTCTTTTTTATAAAGTATTATATAGAAGATAAGATAGTAAAACCCTGTGGATAAATAATGCAGTAGAAAATTGTATTTTCCGTGAAGACTATTTTGAAGCAATAATTTTTTATTTGTGTAGGCTACCTTTTAAGCTTGAATAAAAATAAGGCTTAGGAAGCATTAACTAGAAAATATAAAAAAGAAAGGCGTCTTGCTTAGCAAGACGCCTTTTTATTGAAAGCTTAAATGATTTACTTTTTACAAGTAATTAAGCATTGGCTTCAATATCACTGACGGAGGTAAACTTCGTCTCGTAAACGCCATCGTTTAACTTTTTCTGTATCGCTTTAAAAGCAGCGATTGTTTCTCTTACATCTTCTTCAGAGTGTGCGGCAGATGGAATCAACCGAAGCAAAATCATTCCTTTAGGGATGACCGGATAAATCACAGCAGAACAGAATATGCTAAATTGATTACGCATATCGTAAATCAAGTTAACAGCTTCAGCGACACTACCATCTAAATAAACTGGAGTCACACAACTTGAGGTATTACCTAAGTTGAAACCAGCTTCTCTTAATCCACTCTGTAGTAAATTTACATTTCTCCAAAGCTTCGCTTTGTGTTCTGGATTACTACGGAGTAACTCCAAGCGCTTCAAGTTACCAATCACAAATGGCATTGGTAATGACTTTGCGAAAATTTGAGAACGTACACTATAGCGTAAGTGGGTCATCATGTCTTTATCTCCAGCAACAAAGGCACCGATACTAGCCATTGATTTTGCAAAGGTACTGAAGTATAGATCGATCTCATCTTGTACCCCTTGTTCTTCACCGGCACCGGCACCTGTTTCTCCTAGTGTACCAAATCCGTGTGCATCATCTACTAGTAGTCTAAATCCGTATTCTTTTTTGGTAGAAACGATTTCCTTTAAGATTCCTTGATCTCCACGCATACCAAATACCCCTTCGGTAATTACAAGAATACCACCACCAGTTTGCTCGGCAATTACTTGTGCTTTTGCAATTTGGGTTTTAAAGCTTTCAAAATCATTGTGCTCAAATGGTAATCTTTTTGCTAGCTGCATCCGGATGCCATCGTAAATACAAGCATGGTTGTCTTTGTCATAAACAATCACATCCCGACGATCTACACAGGCATCAATAATAGACATGATTCCTTGGTAGCCAAAGTTAAGGAGCATGGCGTCTTCTTTTTGAACAAATTCTGCCAATTCCCTTTCCAGTTGTTCGTGATAGTCTGATTCTCCCGACATCATACGAGAACCCATAGGGTAGGCGAGTCCCCAGTCTTTAGCTGCTTGGGCATCTACTTTCCGTACCTCTGGATGATTTCCTAGTCCAAGGTAATTATTGACACTCCATACGATGCACTCTTTACCTTTAAACTGCATTCTACCTCCCAACTCTCCTTCCAGTTTAGGGAAAGTATAATAGCCATGCGCATCTTCTGCGTATTGGCCTAAAGGGCTTTTTGTCTCCAATAATTTCTCAAATAAATCCATCGCTAAATAATTTAGTTTAAATCTTTTTGTAATGCTCGTGGAGTACCGCCAGCTTAGTGGCAGATTCTACACGAATTTCATTGCTGGTTTTTACCAGACTTTTTTGATGGAGTCCTGATCTATCCATTGACTCCAATTTTTATTATAACCATGCACCTCTATGGTGGGCTTTTCATTTTTATCTACTACCGGATTTCCTTGGTTTACCCATTCAAAGATACTACCGTATAAATTGTATACTTTAGTGTAGCCTAATTTTTGTAGACGATTACCAATTTTTTCACTTCGGTATCCAATTGAACAATACAAAACAATGGTTTTGTCTTTAGGGAAATCAGCCAGATCCTTCTTATTAAAATTTTTATATCCGATATAATGTGCTCCTTCAATATGGCTTGTTTGGTATTCTACTAATTCTCTAGCATCTAATAGGATGACGTCTTCTTTTTTTTGTTCCAACTCTGGTACGCTAATTAGGGGTACATCAAATCGGAGTAGACTGCTAATTTTTTTGTCAAATTCGGGATTAAGGGTTGTTGGTTTATTTGCAGGAACAGTTTGGGCACATCCACTTACTGTAAAGATAAGCAGCAAAAAGTTTATCTGGGCGATATTCTTGATAAAGTGATACATGTTTTACAATTCTAAAGGCCCATTTCCGGCCTGGTCATCAATATATTTCCCGTCTGCACAGAGTGAAGTTAGCTCATCTTGAATAAACCTTTGCACTTTTTCTTTTTCTGACTTTGGATAAAGTAAGTGGATGTTAGGTCCAGCATCAAGCGTGAAATAAAGAGGTAAATGCTGTTCTTTCCGATAGCGTTGAATACGATTAATTGCTTCAAGGGTATTGGGCTCCATTAGGATATAAGGAGGCATAGAGGTCATCATCAAGGCATGCAAGGTCAAGGCTTCTCCTTCGGTGATGGATCCAAATGTTTCCCAGTCTCCTTGCTGTAATGCTGGTAAAAGACGGTGTAAACGCTGACCAGCTTGGGTATATCGATTGTTTGCATAAACATTGCCTTCCATAAGTTGGTGACCGGCACGACTTGAAACGGCCTTTTCACTTTGGCTAATCAATAGGATACTATCTTGGATATCTTGAAAGCTTTCATGCAATGGTTCGCTATAGGGAATAGCGTACAAATCTGAACTACCTTCTGCTTCACTCGTATCTCCCCAGATGGCCGCTTTGCCATATATAGAGCGACAAGCTGAGCCAGAACCTAGACGGGACAGATAAGAAGCTTTTTTCCGAAAGGCAACATCATCTTCCAAGCTGCCAAATAATTGATATTCCATGGAGCAAAGACAAAGTGCCAGTGCACTCATCCCCGAAGCAGAAGACGCAATACCAGCCGAATGCGGAAATGAATTTTCTGATTCAATGGTAAAACTGAATTGCTTGATAAATGGAAAGTACTCAACCAAGCCTTCAAAGTATTTTTTAATCTTGGGTTCAAAGGTAGGTTGTGGTACTCCATGAAATAAGAAACGTATATCAATGCCATTGTCAGCACCTTGTTTAGGTTGATAGCTCAACTTGGTTTTAGAGCAAGCTTTATCCAAGGTAAAACTAATAGAAGGGTTGTTTGGTAGCTGGATGCCATGTTTGCCCCAGTATTTGATAATCGCAATATTGGAGGGGCTTTGCCAGCTGACGCTGCCTGCTTTAATTTTACTGGTTTCGACCACCAGTTTGAGATTTTTATAATCAACCATTGACATAGTTACAAATTTGGCCGCAAAATTACACAATAATTAGTTAGTTGCCTGAAAATCAAGACTTTTTTTAATAACAGGACTAATCTACTATTGTTGTGTGCTCAGCAACCAGGTCTTAAAGTCCTTGAATTTAGTGGTCATTGGCCAGGCTTGTTTCGTGCGCTCGGCAAGCTCTGCTAAGCGCTCAGGTACCTCAATGGATTGCTTTAATACCCGCTCTACATCCTCTTTAAATTTAGAGGGGTGTGCGGTTTCTAAAATAATCCCGGTTGTATCTGGATTTGTTTTTTGATAGGTTTCTAAAGCTAGATACCCAACTGCACCATGTGGGTCCATTATATATTGATATTGCTCCAGGACTCGACGGAGGGCATCTTCGGTTTGCTCATCACTAAACGCATATCCACTTACCTGACTTAGCATATTGTTCCACGTGGAACGTTCATCTATTCCTGCAAATATATTAGCCATGCGGGCGAAGTTAGAGGGGTTACCGACATCCATTGCATTAGAGATCGTCCTGACCGAAGGCTTTGGGTGAAATTGACCAGTCTCTAAATACTGTGGCACCACATCATTGATATTGGTTGCTGCAATGAAATGATCAATAGGTAAGCCCATTTTTTGAGCCAATAGGCCTGCCGTTAGATTACCGAAGTTTCCAGAAGGGATACAAAATACCACGGGCTTTGATTTATCTTTAATCTGTTTATAAGCTTCAAAGTAATAAAAAGATTGTGGGATCAGTCGAGCTATATTAATAGAGTTGGCAGAACTAAGGCGTAGATGCTTATTGGTTTCTTTATCTAAAAATGTCGCCTTAACTAAGGCCTGGCAATCGTCAAAAGTACCTTGAACTTCAAGCGCTGTAATGTTGTGACCAAGTGTTGTGAGTTGCTTCTCTTGTAATTTACTGACCTTACCAGAAGGGTAGAGGATAATTACTCGAATTCCAGGGGTCTTTAGAAATCCTGCAGCGACGGCCCCACCTGTATCTCCGGAGGTAGCGACTAGAATAATTAAATCCTTAGATTCATCTTGATTGAAATATCCCATGAGTTGCGCCATAAATCGTGCTCCAAAATCTTTGAAAGCAAGGGATGGGCCATGGTATAATTCTAATACTTTTTTGTGGTCATCTAGGTCTACAAGCGGCGCGGGAAAGGTCATCGAACGTTCAATGATTCCTTCTATATCTTGATCAGGAATAGTACCCTGGAACAGATTCTTACAGACTGCAACTCCAATCTCCATGAAGCTTTTATTTTCAATTTCTGCGAAGAAATTAGCCGGAAGTTGGGGAATCTCTTCTGGCATATATAGACCATTGTCTTCAGGTAAACCCTGTAGAACCGCCTTCTTAAGATCTGCTGTTAGGTCTTTATTTTTTGTACTATACAATATCATATGATGTGTTTTTGAATGGTCTGATTGAGGAGTGGTGTTTCATCAATTGGACTTAGCATTTGATAGCTCCTTCTTGGTTGATCTTAGAAATGAATAATTGGTTCTCGATTTTATGATCTGTAAATACCCTTTCCATGGCTTCGCCCACCTGAGCAGCAATCAAGCTGTTATGGCTGAGCGCAAATATAGATGGACCCGCTCCAGATATACTGCATCCTAAAGCACCTGCTTTTAATACGGCTTCTTTAACTTCATAAAAATGGGGAATCATTTGTGCCCGTTGAGGTTCAATAATTAGATCTTGGAGAGATCGTTTGATCAAAGAAAAATCTGAATTGTATAGACCTACTATAAAACCACCTAAATTACCACTTTGCTGGATATGTTGCTCCAGAGAGACTTGATCAGAAAGAATGCCCCGTGCTTCTTTGGTCAATACTTCTACCTGTGGATAGATAACCGTTGCGTATGTTCCACGTGGAACATGTAGGCGATGTACATCTAAATCCGCATTGTTTCGGATTAGGGTGATGCCGCCTAAAAGTGATGGGGCGACGTTATCCGCATGATAAGCGCCATCTGCTATTTGCTCTCCCTCTACAGCAAAAGGAAGCAAATCTCTTTTCTCTAAAGGTCTTTTTAATAGTTCATTAATGGCCATTACGCCCGCAACTGCACTGGCCGCACTTGAACCCAAACCACTACCAAAAGGCATTTTTTTATGGATTTCTATTTCAATCCCACGCTTACTTTCCCCTAGATGATCTAATAGTCTCTGGGCTGCATAGCCTGCGGTGTTCTTTTCAATCTCGTAAGGAAGCTTTCCTTTAGCACCAGTTATTTTAGTAATCTGTAAGCCTGGTTTATCTGAGAACCTCGCAATGATTTCGTCTCCTGGTCGCTCCAAGGCAAAGCCTAATATATCGTAACCTACGGCAACATTGGCTACCGATGCTGGGGCAAATACTTTAATTCCTGCTTTCATTTATTATGTCAATTTTTGAATTGATGAGGCCGTGTATTGTTGAATTCTAACTATGCTAAGTACAGGAGTTCAACAAGTCAATGCTTCAAAACTCATCATTTATTCTTAGGATAAGTAGTTTCCAATTTTTATAATTTCTGCAAATACTCCGGCGGCTGTGACTTCTGCACCAGCACCAGGTCCTCTAACGACTAATGGGCGGTCTTTGTAGCGTTGAGTGGTAAATACAATCATATTATCACTGCCACTTAAAGTGTAAAAAGGATGGCTGGCATCTACTTGCTTCAATTCAATATTGGCCTGTTTGCTGTCTAAGGTGGCACTCATCCGCAGGGCTTTTCCTTCCGCTTCGGCCCCTTTGACCAATTCTTCAAAGTAGGCATCTTCTTTTTCTAAGGCTATGAAAAATTCTTCTACGCTATCTGCTTCTTGACAACTTTTAGGTAAGGGGTTTTTAATGTTGACTTCAGATGCTTCCAAGCTATTCCCTGTTTCCCTAGCCAGGATGATTAGCTTTCTACGGACGTCCATACCACTTAGATCTATACGAGGATCTGGTTCGGTATAGCCTCTTTGTCTAGCGTCTTGTACAATCTCGCTAAATTTCATTCCGGGTTTAAAGCTGTTGAAGATGAAAGATAAGGAGCCAGATAATACCGCCTCAATTTTGAGGATCTCATCACCACTGGTAATTAGGTCATTCAGGGTAGAAATAACTGGAAGGCCGGCACCAACATTGGTTTCATAGACAAACGGGACACCACGTTTTTTAGCGATATTTTTGAGTCGCTCATATTTTAAATAAGCCGAGGATGTTGCAATTTTATTGGGTGTGGAAATAGAAATACTGGCATCTAAAATGTTTTCATAGTAGTCCGTAATTTCCTCGTTAGCGGTATTGTCAACAAAAATAGAGTTAGATAGATTGAGTGCTTTCATTTTGGAGGTGAATTTTGCAAAACTCATGTCCTCTCCATTTTCTAATAGATTGTCTTTCCAGTTTTCCAGATCAATGCCTTCTTCCTGGAAAATCATTTTTTTACTGTTAGACATTGCCACGATCTTAATTTCCATTGATCGTTTCTTTTTAAGAAATTCTGATTGTTGTTTTATCTGTTCCAATAAAGTACCACCGATTAAGCCCACGCCAATCATGAACACATGTAGCTCCATGGTGTCAGATAAGAAGAAAGCTTCGTGTAAGGCATTCAGTGCTTTGGTCTCATCGCTTTTATTGATAACTACCGATATATTCAACTCTGAAGAACCCTGTGCTATAGCTACAATATTGATTCCATTCTTGCCTAGGGCTTGGAATAATCTACCTGAAACACCTGGCTGATAACGCATCCGCTCGCCTATAACGGCCACCACAGATAAGTCATTTTCCAGTTTGATGGGTTCTACTATCCCTAGCTTAATTTCGTACTCAAATTCTTTATCAATAACTTCTTTGGCATTTCTTGATTTCTTAGGTTGGATCGCAAAACTAATAGAGTGCTCTGAAGAGCCCTGTGTAATTAAAATGACGTTGATCCCATTGTTGGCCAGGGTGCTAAACAAACGAGCTGCAATTCCTGGCACTCCAAATAAACCACTTCCCTGTAAGGTTAACAATGCAATGTGATTGATAGAAGATATCCCTTTTACTGCTTTTCCGTGCGGATCAGATTCCTTAGAGACTTTCGTACCTACAAAAGACGGATTAAAAGTATTTTTAATATATAATGGAATGTTTTTAGCCAGTGCAGGTTGTAAGGTGGGTGGATAAATTACTTTAGCCCCAAAGTGAGACATCTCCATGGCTTCTGCATAGGTCATATTAGGTATCGTAAAGGCCTTTTTAACTCTGCGTGGATCGCTAGTTAAAACTCCATCTACATCGGTCCAGATCTCAATGACGCTGGCGTCAAGTCCCGCAGCAAGTAAAGCGGCGGTATAATCTGATCCGCCCCGCCCCAAAGTTGTCGTTAAACCACCTTTAGCAGACGCGATAAATCCTGTAACTATCTGTATTTCAGGGTTTTCTGTGTAATATTCTTGGATTTTCTTGTAGCTGGATTGAAAGTCAACTTTGGCTGTTCCAAAGTTTTTATCTGTTTTAATGACTTTTCTAGCATCTAGGTAACTGGCATTAATACCTCGCTGTTGTAAATAGTAGGCAATAATAAAAGAAGAGTTACGCTCTCCAAAGCTTAAGACATAGTCCATCGTACGGGAAGAGGCTTCTCGTACTAAGAAAATACCATATAATAGGTTTTTTAAAACTTCGTGATTGTTTTCTAATTCGGGCAAGGCCATTTTGGCATATGGTGCCTCGAGTAGTCCGTTTATGGTGTCAAGATGCCTTTGACTAAACTGCTCAAAAACATCTTGATAAGCTACATCGCCTTTAGCAGCCATTTCACTCATTTGGATCAACATGTTTGTTACACCTCCAAACGCAGAGAAGACCACCGTAAATTTTTCACCCCTAGAATAATACGATTGTAGAATATCACCGATCATTTTGATGCGTTCGGGTTTAGCGACTGAGGAACCGCCAAATTTTAAAACCTTCATATGTTTTTGTGTTTTATATTGTTTGTTCTGGTCTTGATAGTTTGTTAAACGATTTACTTTTAAAGTAAAAAATGGTAACAAATTTTATAGAAGTCTGTAATTGGTTAGGGCGGGTATAAAACAAAATTAAGGAAATGTTGACTAGAAAAGAGGTAAAACTTCTTGGGATTTACAATGGGTATTTTGGACAAATTTAAAAAATACTATAACAATGACAGGAATTTTCTTGTGGAAAACTATTTGAAAGTTTTTTTGGAAAAATAAAAAACGTCGAGGTTGTGAGATTGGATTTTTTTTGACCTACGGGTCAAGGTTCAGATAAAAGCTGCTTAGCGCTAAAATTTCCATTTTTTGAGGTATTTTGTTGATAGCTGAAGTTTGAAAACTTCAGCCATCAACAAAATTCTTGAGTTAGTCTTCAGCTTACTTTTTGAGCAAATTACTAGGTGATTCTCCGAAACGTTCGGTGAATTTTTTAGAAAAATAGGAAGCACTTTCAATTCCTACATCATAACGAATCTCCGAAACGGATAAATAACGCTGTTGTTGAATCAGCTGATATGCTTTTTGTAGACGGATTTCCAAAATAAACTCGACAGGACTTAGTCCAGTATATTTTTTTAAAACTCTCGATAATTGTCTTTGGCTATAATTAAGTGCTTTTGCTAAATGAGTGACCTTAAATTCTACTTCATCTAAGTGTTCTAAAACCACCGCTTCTGCCTTTTTGATAAAACGTTCATCTACAGATATACTTTCCTCTTGGCTTTCTTCTTGAACGGCCGCCTGCCTGGACAATCGGTTCTTAAGTAGATTATGAATCCTAGCGATGAGTTCTTGTGTATTAAAAGGTTTGGGCATATAATCATTGACCCCCAATTGTAGTCCTCTGATTTTATCTTGGTCCTCCGCTCGCGCGGTAAGCATAATAAATGGAATGTCTTTGAAGGGGGCAGCTTCACTTACTTTTTTCCGAAAGGTAAAACCATCCATGTTAGGCATCATAACATCTGAGACAATCAGGTCGATCTTACTTTTATGGAGTATTTCCAAGGCTTGTTGTCCATCAAATGCATTTTGACAGTGGAAGTAAGGACTCAAAATGTGCTGCAAAAAGTTGCTCATCTCTACATTATCTTCTACGATCAAAATTCTAGCTTTATCACCATTTAATAAAAAAGGCTGATAACTAGTCGCTAAATAAGGATTGACAATTACCTCTTCGCTCCTTTCTTTAAGTTCCATTGGTGCTTGGGCTTCCTTGAATGGCAATAATAAAGTAAAGGTACTTCCCATTCCTACTTGACTTTCCACATTAATTTCTCCTCCGTGTAGGATAGCCAACTCTTTGGCTAAAGAAAGGCCAATGCCCGTGCCGCCACTTAGTTGCTCCATAGGTTGCTCCGCCTGGTAGAAGCGATTGAACAGATGTGGAAGATCTTCTTTGGCAATACCGATACCATTATCAATTATTTTAATGGCTAAATGGCCGGGCTGTTCTTGTACTTCCATCAATATTTCATCCCCAGCAGCAGAAAATTTTAAGGCATTCGACAATAGGTTGTTCAAAATCTTCTCCACTTTTGCTTGGTCCAATTCAATATGTAATTCATCTTCTAGAGAGCTTTCCAATACTAAGTCAATACGACGGATGGTTGCAGCAGATTCATAAGCGTAGAAAATGCGGCGTAAAAAAGGCATAATGGGAACGCTGGTTGGATAAAGCTGTAATTTTCCAGATTCCAATTTTGATAGATCCATAATTTCATTAACCAAGGATAAGAGTTTCTCTCCATTGTTGTGGGCCAGTTGTAGGTCTTTGGGGTTAGCAGCCTGTTTGCTATTTGCCAGGGCATTTTTTAAAGGTCCTAAAATTAAAGTCAGTGGCGTGCGTAACTCATGAGATAGATTCGCGAAAAAACGAGATTTACTTTGGTCCAACTCTTTTAAGTTTTGGGCTTCTAGTTGTTGAAGCTGCAAGGCCATTTCTGTTTCTCGCTTTTTTCGGCGTTGACGGAAAAAATACCATTGGAAAATAGCCGTCAATAAAAGTAGTAAGAACAATGCACCAGCGATAATTTGGTTGGTGAGGCTTTTTTGTTGAGCAATTTCTAAATCTTGTTTTGCTATTTCTGTACGCGCTTGTTCGTTCTCAAATTGAGCATCTGCTTCGGAGATTTGTTCTTCAAGTTGGGATTCATAAACACTATCTTTTAAAATACTGACTTTGTTCAGGTAATAATAAGCCGAATCCATCCGATTGACGCGCTCAAAATAATCACTGAGCCGGCTATAACCATTGATCACTTGGTTGATGGCTTCTGTCTCTTGGCCTAGTGCGGTACCTAGTCTAGCATATTTTAAAACGGAATCTGCTTGATTGGTCTTTAAAAAACAGCGAGCTAAGAAATTACTATTGCTAGCAGCGGCGCGCTTACGGTTGTATTTCAAACTATAATTAAGCCCTTGTCTAAAGCTTTCGATGGCTTTGATGTAATCCTTTTCTTCTTCATAATGATAACCTCCTTTAGAAGAGTAAACCAAGCCAAGGGTACTTAAGCGATTGGTTTTAAAACAGAGGTCGATGGCTAAATTGATGTAGTCTATTCGTTGCTTAGGATCGGGCTCTATGCCAGAAAGAAGGTAAACTGGCTGGTGCATGTTTGGCGTATCCTTTCGAACCTGAGCAATCTCTAAGGCTAGCTTAGCATACCTTTCGGCACTTTCATTATTTTCTTGTCGGTAATAAACATTTGCGATATTGCCATATTCAGCACCAAGCCTTGAGCTATCATTTAACGCTTTGGCAATCTCTACCGACTGATTAAAAGTCTCAATTGCCTTATCTAGTTGGTAACTTCTTTCATAGATACCACCTTGTAAACCTAAGGCCCCAGATTGTAGTTTTAAAAGCTTGTTTTTTCGAGCAATTGTGAGACAATTGTCTAACGCTAAAAGTGCCGAATCTGCTTTATTACTAAAATAAAATAAAGCTGCAATCTGAAAAAACGCATTGGCTCTTAGTTCTCCTTTCTGAGGATATTTTTCCAGGATTTGGATTGCTTCTTTAGCATAATCTACACCTTTTTGACGATCTGTATACCTGAATTGTCCACACAGCATGGTGAGTGTTTTGGCTCTAATGGTATCATGTTGCTCTAGCGTTAATTCTTGCTCCAAACTATCTATAAGCCCTTGCTGTGCGGATAGCTTAGGAGCTAGGAATAAGAGGGTAATTATTAGGTTTAAGGTGAATCGCTTGTTCATAGTTCTGTTTGATGAAAGTTATAGAACGTTTCTTCGCAAAATCTATCAGCTGCTTTTTCTGCTTACTAAAGATAATTCCTTTGGATTAAACTACCAAAAGGCCTGTGAAATAAGGATTTGTCCAATCCGAGCAAGAGCTTGTCCAATCTGAGTCAGGCCCTTTCTTGCTGCTTCTACACCTTTGTAAGGACAATAAATTACATATAAATCCAAAGAATTATGAAAACCTTTATTTACGGCTGTATACTGATTTTATACAGTATACCAAGCTACAATCAAAGTCTTTCCAATCAAGTATTGGCTAGTGGAGGCACCACTATGGAAGTACCACAAGCTGGATCTATTTCATGGACAATGGGGGAGCTGTTTTTTGAGACCTACAAAGGAGATATCCATCTCACACAAGGATTTCACCAAGCTTACAACGTAATCATTAATAGTCTTTCTGAGACGGATAATGAGGTCCTCAACTTTCGGGTATTTCCGAACCCCGCTACCGATCGATTTTTTGTAGAGTCCTCTCAAATAGGAACAAGCCATCAAGCCATTCTTTTCAACCTATTTGGCCAGCCTTTACAACAAATCTTTATCGATGGTCAAACGACTGTAGATCTGACGCACTATCCAGCTGGAATGTATTTGCTACAAATACAAGGGAAGAATGGTAACCGCCAATCGTATAAAATTCAAAAACAATAAACCTATAGAATTATGAAAAACCTATTATTAATCTTGTTGTGCTACCTGGGAGTAATGTCCTTGACACAGGCACAAAATAATCCAGGATTTAGCTATCAAGCTGTAGCTAGAGATGCCAATGGTATGACGATGGCTAATCAAAAATTAGAATTGCGATTAGCCATTATTCAAGACAATACTGGTGCAGGCAATGGTACCATTCTGTATAGAGAAACGCACCAGCCAACCACAAATGAGTATGGTTTATTTACTTTAACAGTTGGGAAAGGAAGCGTAGTATTTGGTGATTTTCAGCAATTAGATTGGGCTAAAATGAGTCTTTTTCTACAAGTGGATATTGATCTGAATTCGAATCAGACCTATACATTTATGGGAAAAACCAGAATCTTACCAGTACCCGTAGCTTTACACGCGATGACTGCGGATAACGTAGATGATGCGGATGCCGATCCGACCAACGAACTACAATTTCTACAATACGATTCGTTGACCAATACCTTGCAATTAACGGGCGCTAATAGTATCCAACTCCCTTTAAATGGAAATGGAGCAGATGCGGATGCGGACCCACAAAATGAAATCCAAGTATTAAGTCAAACTGGCGTAAATGTGACCTTATCCGAAGGAGGGGGAACAATTTCAGTAGCAGATAACGATAATAATCCGAATAATGAATTACAATCATTAAGTAGAGTAGGCAATCAAATAACCCTGTCAAATGGCGGCGGTTCTTTTGTTGATGAAACCCAAGATGCCGATGCAGACCCTAGTAATGAAATTCAAGTTGTTGGATTTGACCCTTCTACTTCGGTACTAAGACTGTCAAATGGCGGCGGTCAAGTAGACCTTTCAGCTTTGAAAAATACTGGAACGGGAGGGACTGGAACGGATGATCAGCAACTCACTTTGAATGGTACAATTTTGAGTATTGAAAATGGCAATAGTATTGATTTAGCTAAGCTGCCTAAAAATGATGCGGATGCGGATCCCCAAAATGAGTTACAACAAATCACTTTTGATACTACAAGCTATATTCTACAATTGAGCGATGGCGGTCAAGTAGATTTAAGTTCATTGAAAAACTTTGGTATAGGAGGAACAACTCAAAACTTGAGCCTCAATGGTACAAGCTTAGCTATTACCGGAGGAAATACCGTTGATTTATCCAATTTGCCAGACCAAGTTAACGATGCGGATGCGGATCCTCAGAATGAAATACAAGCGATTAGCTTTGATACGACTACCAATATATTGACCTTATCGAACGGCGGAATGGTGGATTTAACATCTTTGAAAGCTACATCGGGAAGTACGGTCCTACAAAATTTGGCACTGAATGGAACCAGTTTAAGTATTTCTGGTGGCAATCAGATCGATTTATCTGCTCTACCAGATCAGGTGAATGATGCGGATGCAGACCCTCAGAATGAAATACAAGCGATTAGCTTTGACGCTTCTACTAAAATCTTGAGTTTATCTAATGGAGGAACAGTTGACTTATCTGGTTTATCAGATGGTGTTAACGATGCGGATGCAGACCCTCAGAATGAAATACAAGCGATTAGCTTTGACGCTTCTA